>NZ_JBVIQN010000044.1:0-57440 GCF_055577005.1 Streptomyces sp. NPDC033221
GCGTCCGGCAACGGCAAGGGCCAGATCTTCGTGAAGGGCGAGGTCATCAAGACGGTGCCCGAGTCGAAGATCGTCGAGACCCTCATCGAAGAGGCGATGAAGATCGCCGAGCAGATGGAGAAGGACGGCGTGGCGTCCGGCGAGCCCACGATCGCCGTCGCCGGCTGACACCCCCGTAGAGCCCCGGCGCCCCGCGCGCCCCACGAGCCCCGCCTCCGGACCACACCGGTGGCGGGGCTCGTGCGTAAACCGCGCCAGGAGCGGTACCCGCAGCGGATCCGCTGCCCGGCCGCCGGGGAGGTAAAGTGCCAGGAACTGCTGTTGCCTGGCCTCCCAGGCTCGTAAAGGTGAGGCTTTCCGACACGTGCTGACGACCACGACCACCAAGGTTCTGGAGCCCGGGGAGCTCGACGACGCACTGGCCGTACTGGACCGCGACCCCGTCGCCAACGCCTTCGTCGCCGCCCGCGTCCAGGTCGCCGGGCTGGATCCCTGGCGGCTCGGCGGCGAGATGTGGGGCTGGTACGCGGGCGGCCGCCTGGAGTCGCTCTGCTACGCGGGCGCCAACCTCGTCCCCGTCTGCGCCACCCCCGAAGCGGTACGCGGCTTCGCCGAGCGGGCCCGCCGCCAGGGGCGCCGCTGCTCCTCCATCGTCGGCCCGGCCGGGCCCACCGCCGAGCTGTGGTCCCTGCTGGAGCCGGCCTGGGGCCCGGCCCGCGAGGTCCGCGCCAACCAGCCGCTGATGGTCACGTCCTCGTACGCCACCGAGGTCGAGCCCGACCCGTACGTACGGCGCATCGGCAAGCACGAGATGGACCTGATCATGCCCGCGTGCGTGGCGATGTTCACCGAGGAGGTCGGCATCTCACCGCTGGCCGGCGACGGCGGGCTGCTCTACCAGGCGCGCGTCGCCGAGCTGGTCGGCGCCGGGCGGTCCTTCGCCCGCGTCGACGACGGCAAGGTGGTCTTCAAGGCCGAGATCGGCGCCGCCACCCAGCGGGCCTGCCAGATCCAGGGCGTCTGGGTCGCCCCCGAATTCCGCGGCAAGGGCCTCTCCGAGACCGGCATGGCCGCCGTGCTGCGGTACGCCCTCACCGAGGTCGCGCCGGTCGCCTCGCTGTATGTGAACGACTTCAACACGGCGGCGCGGGCCGCGTACCGCAGGGTGGGGTTCCAGGAGACCGGCGCCTTCATGAGCGTGCTGTTCTGAGCCACCGGCGGCCCGCCGCCCGTACACAGGCCGCAGGCCGATCGTCTTACGGCCCGGTGCCTTGTACGCTCCCGACCATGGATGACGTCGCGGTCGGCCCCCTGGATCTCGCTGTCCGCGTGGACGACGCGCTGGCCGTGCAGGCACTGGCGTTCGGACTGACCGACGATGAGATCGGCGTCCGCCGCCACATCGTCCTGCGGCACCTGTCCAGCCCCGGGGCCCGCGCCCTCGGCGCCACCACGCCCACCGGGCGGCTGGTCGGGTTCGTCTACGGGATGCCCAACAGCCGTACGCACTGGTGGTCCACGGTCGTCGAGCCGTACCTGCGTTCCCAGGACCGGGACCACTGGCTCGACGACTCCTTCGTGATCACCGAGCTGCATGTGCTGCCCGCCTTCCAGAACCGGCGCATCGGCCGCGAACTGATCACCCGCATCACGGACGAAGCGGCCGAACCCCGCAGCATCCTGTCCGCCATCGACACCGACAGCCCGGCCCGCGGCCTGTACCGCTCCCTGGGCTACGCGGACCTGGCCCGCCGCGTTCTGTTCCCGAGCGCCCCGCTGCCGTACGCCGTGATGGGCGCCCCCTTGCCCCTCAAACGCTGACCGGACGCGACCGGGCGAGGGGCACATCCCATTTCCATGGGGCGTGCCCCTCCGGATAACCTCGCGGAAGTCACCTTTCTTACGCAGGAGAATCACCATGGCCCAGGTCCAGCGCATGTCCCGGTTGATGATCAAGACGCTGCGCGACGACCCGGCCGACGCCGAGACCGCCAGCCACAAGCTGCTCGTGCGCGCCGGCTACGTCCGCCGCACCTCCGCCGGCATCTGGACCTGGCTGCCGCTGGGCAAGAAGGTGCTGGAGAACGTGTCGCGCATCATCCGCGAGGAGATGGACGCGATCGGCGCGCAGGAGGTGCTGCTGCCGGCCCTGCTGCCCAAGGAGCCGTACGAGGCCACCGGCCGCTGGGAGGAGTACGGGGACCAGCTGTTCCGGCTCAAGGACCGCAAGGGCGCGGACTACCTCCTCGGCCCGACCCATGAGGAGATCTTCACCCTCATGGTCAAGGACCAGTGCACGTCCTACAAGGACCTGCCGGTGATGCTGTACCAGATCCAGACCAAGTACCGCGACGAGGCCCGCCCGCGCTCCGGCGTGCTGCGCGGCCGCGAGTTCCAGATGAAGGACTCGTACAGCTTCGACACCACCGACGAGGGCCTGGCCGAGTCGTACCGCCTGCACCGCGAGGCGTACCAGAAGATCTTCCAGCGCCTGGGCCTGGACTACCGCATCGTCTCCGCCGTCTCCGGCGCCATGGGCGGCTCCGCCTCCGAGGAGTTCCTGGCCCCCGCGGCGGCCGGCGAGGACACCTTCGTGGACTGCCCGGCCTGCGACTACGCGGCCAACACCGAGGCCGTCACGGTCACCGTCCCGGCGGTGGACGGCACCGGGCACGGCCCCGTCGAGGAGCTGGACACCCCCGACACCCCGACCATCGAGACGCTGGCCGAGCACCTCGGCGTGCCGGCCTCCGCCACGCTGAAGAACCTGCTGGTCAAGGTCGACGGCGAGATCGTCGCGGTGGGCGTGCCCGGCGACCGCGAGGTGGACCTCGGCAAGCTGGGCGAGCACCTGGCCCCGGCCGCGGTCGAGCTGGTCACCGCCGAGGACTTCACCGGCCGCGAGGACCTGGTACGCGGCTACGTCGGTCCCCAGGGCCTGGCCGGGAAGTCCTTCAAGTACCTCGCCGACCCGCGGGTCGCCCCCGGCACCGCCTGGATCACCGGCGCCAACAAGGACGGCAAGCACGCGCGCAACGTCGTCGCGGGCCGCGACTTCGAGGTCGACGAGTACCTGGACGTCGTCGTGGTCGAGCCGGGCGACCCCTGCCCCAAGTGCGGCGCGGGCCTGCGCATCGACCGGGCGATCGAAATCGGCCACATCTTCCAGCTGGGCCGCAAGTACGCGGACGCCTTCGAGCTGGACGTGCTCGGCCAGCAGGGCAAGCCCGTCCGCGTCACGATGGGCTCGTACGGCGTCGGCGTCTCCCGCGCGGTGGCGGCCCTCGCCGAGCAGACCTTCGACGAGTCCGGCCTGTGCTGGCCGGCCGAGGTCGCCCCGGCCGACGTGCACGTGGTCGCCGCGGGCAAGGCCAAGCAGACCGAGCTGGCGCTGGAGGTCGGCGACAAGCTGGGCGCCGCGGGCCTGCGCGTCCTGGTGGACGACCGGGCGGGCGTCTCGCCGGGCGTGAAGTTCACCGACGCGGAGCTGCTGGGCATCCCGAAGATCCTGGTCGCGGGCCGCCGCGCGGGCGAGGGCGTCGTCGAGCTGAAGGACCGCCGTACGGGCGAGCGCGAGGAGCTGACGGTCGAGGAGGCCGTGGCCCGGCTGAGCGCCTGACGCAGAGCGGCTCAGGGGCCGTGCGGGACCGGGAAGCCGGTTCCGCACGGCCCCTGGCCCGTCTTTACGGCAGTGCCGCCCCTACAGCCACGTGGCGAACTCCAGCAGCAGTTCGCCGCGCTGCGCGTCGCCGCCCGTCGTCGTCATCTCACGGATCCCCGAGTCCACCGCCCGGTACAGCGTCCAGCTGCGCAGCCGGTCGCGGTCCACCTCCAGGGAGTCCGCCAGCTTGGCCACCCGGCGCCGGGCCGCCGACGCGGCCCCCGAGCCGGCCGCCAGATCCTCGAAGCGGTCCAGCACCAGCCAGGCCAGGTCGTACGCCCGCTCGCCGACCACCGGCGACGGGCCGACCGCCAGCCACGGCGCCCGCTCCCCGGCCAGCACCTTGCCCTGCCGGAACGCGCCGTGCAGCAGGACGTCCTCGGGGGCGTCGGCGGGCAGCGCCCGGCGCAGCTCCAGGCACTCGTCCAGCAGCGGCCCCCCGGCCGGGGTCGCCGCCCCGAGGGCGCGCAGCTCCGCCACGGCCTCTTCCGTACGGCCCGCCAGCGACGCGAAGGGATGCCCGTCGGCCGGTGGCACCCACAGCCGCCGTACCGTGCCGGCCGCCTCCAGCAGCGCCTTCGCCTCCGGCAGTGAGCGCAGGGACACCGCGCCCTGCAAACGCTCCAGGAGCAGCGCACCGCTGTCCGCGTCGGCGCGCAGCAGCCGTGCCGCGCCCCAGCCGTCCCACTGCGCCAGCGCCGCGCTCTCGTGCGCCGGCGCGCGGCCGGGTGCCGGGAACTTCAGCGCCGCCGACGTGCCGTCGGCCTGCCGCACGTAGACGAGCAGACTGCTGCGGCCGCCCGGCTCGTGCACCCGTTCCGGGGTCAACTCCCAGGCGTCCAGGCGCTGTTGGACCAGCCCTGGTAGTGCTTCCAGCCAGCCACCGGCCGGGCCGTCCGGATCGCCGCCGAGCGCGCTCACCAGCCGTCGCGGCGGTTCGATGGGTGCCGTAGCCATGCCTGTGCTGTCCCTTTCGGTGGACGTTCGTGAGCCCCGGTGCGGCCGGCCTTCAGTGCCGGTCCGCGGCGGCGCCGGGTGCCGCGCCGGACGGGGTACCGGACGGAGTGCCGGCACCGCCGGCCCGTTCCGCGAGCCCAGGGAAGGCTACGCCGCTGCCGCGCCAGCGCACCGCACGCACCGCGGCCTCGCGCAGCGCCCCGGCCGCGTCCCGGCGCCGGGCGGCGGCGCCGTCCCGTACGAGATCGGCGTACACGGCCGCCACCCGGTCCTCCAGCTCCGCGGCCAGCCGGACCGCGGCGGCCGCGTCCGGCACCGGGAACGGCAGTTCGTACGCGGCGCCAGCGGCCTGCGGGGTGCCGCCCAGGTCCCGTACGCCGCGCCGCAGCTCGTCCCGGCGCGCGCGGTGCGCGTCGTAGCCCTCCCGTGCTTCCTTGCGCCGGTCGTCGCCGATCCGGCCGCCGACCACGCCGTACCCGTAGACGGCCGCGTGCTCGGCCGCCAGCGCTGCCTGGAGCGCCCGCAGCTCGGCGCCGTGCGCGCCGTCCTCCGCCGCGTCCGTACGCGCCGTCCTGGATGTCAGCATCCCCGTGCCCCTTCCGTAACCAGGCCCTGGACCGGCCGCCGTCCCGTGACGCGGGCGGCCGTCGCTCCGGTGTGCCTCACGCGCCGTCCTCCGTGAGCAGGTACGCGTGCGCCGCGCCCGCCGCCGCGACCGAGGCCAGCAGCCTGGCCAGCTCCGGCGGCGCGCCCACCAGGGCCGCGGCGCGGGCGTCCGCGATGCGGCGCTCCGCCGCCGCGAGGTCTGTACGCGCCTGCTTCTCGTCGGGCGGGACGGCGGGGGCGGAGGGTGCGGAGGACGCGGGGCTGGCGGACGCGGCGGCCGACGCGCCCGTACGGGGCCCGGCGGCCGGGCCCGCGGACGTGGACGCCGCGGGGGAGGCCCCGAACGCCGCCGCGTGCCGGGCCACTTCGGCGCGCAGCGGCCGCAGCCGGTCGCCGAGCCCGGGGTGCGCGGCGAGCGTCGCGTCGTACCGGGCGAGCAGCGCGGAGCTGTCCCGCGCGGCCTGCCCGCGCAGCCGGGCGTCCGCCGCCGCGGCCGCGTCCTTCCTGCCCCCGCCGGGCCCGGAATCCTCCGAGCAGCCGGTGAGCAGCAGCGCCGTCCCGCCGAGCACGGAGCCGGCCAGCAAGGTCCTCCTGCGCGTGAGCGCGACGTTGTGCACGTGTGACTTCCCGGGGTCTTCGGTGGGGGCGTCCGTAGTGATCACCGCAGGCGAGCGTATCCGTGACCGGCCACCGAATCGTCAGTACCCCGCCGGAACAGCTAGGCTTTGACCCGACACGCGACCTTCCCACAACAGCACACGCGGCCGAGGAGTCACCCGGATGAGCACCACCCAGAGCGAGAGGCTGCGCGGACTGCTTGAACCGCTCGTCGCCGCGCGAGACCTGGATCTGGAAGAGATCGAGGTGACACCGGCCGGAAAGCGGCGTGTGCTGAGGATCGTGGTCGACTCCGACGACGGCGTGCAGCTGGACGACTGTGCCGAGCTGAGCCGCGAGGCGTCGCAGACGCTCGACGACTCCGACGTGATGGGCGGCGCCCCGTACACGCTGGAGGTCACCTCTCCCGGAGCCGACCGTCCGCTGACCGAGCCGCGGCACTACCGCCGCGCCGTCGGCCGCCTCATCAGGGCCCAACTCCATGAGGGCGGCGAACTGGTGGCGCGTATCACCGCGATGGACGACGAAGGTCTGGATCTTGAGGTGCCGGGTGTGAAGGGGCGCAAGCCCACCGCCCGCCGGGCCGCCTTCGCCGAGATCGCCAAGGCGCGCGTGGAGATCGAGTTCAACCGTAAGCAGGACAAGGGGCGCGACGACCGCGCCGAGCAGGACGACGAGAGCCAGGAGGAGGCGTAGCCGTGGACATCGACATGAGTGCCCTGCGGGGTTTGGTGCGGGAGAAGGAGATCTCGTTCGACCTGCTGGTCGCGGCCATCGAGTCGGCCCTCCTCATCGCGTACCACCGCACCGAGGGAAGCCGCCGCCACGCGCGGGTGGAGCTGGACCGCAACACCGGGCATGTGACGGTGTGGGCCAAGGAGGACCCGGCCGACCTCGAAGAGGGCGCCGAGCCCCGTGAGTTCGACGACACTCCGTCCGGCTTCGGCCGGATCGCGGCGACCACCGCCAAGCAGGTCATCCTGCAGCGGCTGCGGGACGCCGAGGAGGAGATCACCTTCGGCGAGTACGCCGGGCGTGAGGGCGATGTCGTCATGGGCGTCGTCCAGCAGGGCCGGGACCCGAAGAACGTGCTGGTCGACATCGGCAAGCTGGAAGCCATCCTGCCGGCGCAGGAGCAGGTCCCCGGCGAGGAGTACGCGCACGGCACCCGGCTGCGCTCGTACGTCGTCCGGGTGGTCAAGGGTGTGCGCGGCCCGTCGGTGACGCTCTCGCGCACCCACCCCAATCTGGTGAAGAAGCTGTTCGCCATGGAGGTGCCGGAGATCGCCGACGGTTCGGTGGAGATTTCCGCCATCGCCCGTGAGGCCGGTCACCGTACCAAGATCGCCGTACGGTCCACCCGCTCCGGCCTGAACGCCAAGGGCGCCTGCATCGGTCCGATGGGCGGCCGGGTGCGCGCGGTCATGGCCGAGCTGCACGGCGAGAAGATCGACATCGTCGACTGGTCGGACGACCCGGCCGAGCTGGTGGCGCACGCGCTGTCGCCCGCCCGGGTGAGCAAGGTCGAGATCGTGGACCTCGCCGCGCGCTCCGCCCGGGTGACCGTGCCCGATTACCAGCTCTCGCTGGCCATCGGCAAGGAAGGGCAGAACGCCCGGCTCGCCGCCCGGCTCACCGGCTGGCGGATCGACATCCGCCCGGACACCGAGCAGGGCGCGGACCAGGAGTGAGCCCGTACCGCCGCGGGACACGGGCCCCAGGGCCCGGGCCGGGTGGCGGTCGGGGAACGTAGGGGTGCGGCCGCAGCCGAAAAATCGGTGGCGGCCCACCGGAATTTTGAGCGACCGTTCGGGCATTACCCCGTAGGGGTGAGGTCGGCGCGGGGAGGTAGACTTAAGCAGTGTCTGGCCGGACGCATACCCGCGTATGCCCTGAGCGCACCTGTGTGGGGTGCCGGGAGCGAGCGGCCAAGGACGATCTGCTGCGGATCGTGGCGATCGAGGGTGAGTGTGCCCCCGATCCTCGCGGTACGCTGCCCGGCCGGGGTGCTTATGTGCACCCGACACCGGTCTGTCTCGACCTGGCGGTCCGCCGCCGGGTCTTCCCCCGGGCCTTCCGGGGCCGGGGACCGTTCGATGTGACGGCCTTGCGCCGGTTCGTCGAACGGGCGCATGTTGATCAAGCTACACCGGTTGATCAGGCAACACCGTAAGACAGCACAGCGCACGGAAAACCGTGCGGTCAGGTACCTCGCGAGTCGGAAGTAGGTCGAGATTGCGATGAGCACTCGATGAGTACGCGATGAGTACGCCCATGAAGTAGCGACGGTCCGGTGGACACCCGGACCTAGAAGGAGCGAAGTGGCTAAGGTCCGGGTATACGAACTCGCCAAGGAGTTCGGCGTTGAGAGCAAGGCCGTCATGGCCAAGCTCCAAGAACTTGGTGAATTCGTCCGTTCGGCGTCCTCGACGATCGAGGCGCCGGTTGTTCGAAAGCTGACCGACGCTTTCCAGGCAGGCAACGGCAACGGCCGTTCCGCCGGCAAGCCCGCGGCGCCGCGCAAGAGCGCGCCCGCGAAGCCCGCGCCGTCCCCGGCGCAGGGTGGGGGCCCCTCCCGCGCCGTTCAGGCAGCGGGGGAGCGTCCCGCCGCCCCCAAGCCGGGCGCCCCCAAGCCGGGCCCCGCGGCTCCGGCCCCGGCGCCCGCCGCCCCCGAGGCGCCCCAGTCCCAGGCCCCGGCGGCTCCCGCCGAGGCCCCGAAGTCGGCCCCGGCCCCGGGTCCGCGTCCCACGCCGGGCCCCAAGGCCCCGGCGCCCAAGCCCGCTCCGGCCGCGCCCGCGCAGCCCGAGTTCCAGGCTCCGCCGTCGGCCCCGGCTCCCAAGCCGGCCGCCACCCCCGGCCCGCGTCCGGCCCGCCCGCAGCAGGGCGGCCAGGGTGGTGGCCAGGGTGGTCAGGGCCGCGGCAACGCACCCCGTCCCGGCGGTGACCGCCAGGGCGGCGCCCCGCGTCCCGGCGGCAACCGTCCGTCCGGCCCGCGTCCGGGCAACAACCCCTTCACGTCCGGTGGCTCCACCGGCATGGCCCGTCCGCAGGCCCCCCGTCCCGGTGGCGCGCCGCGTCCCGGCGGTCAGGGTGCCCCCGGCGGCCCGCGCCCGCAGGGCGGCGGCCAGGGTGGCCAGGGCGGTCCCCGTCCGCAGGCTCCCGGCGGCAACCGTCCGTCCCCGGGCGGCATGCCCCGCCCGCAGGGTGCCGGCCAGGGTGGCCCGCGTCCCGGCGGCGGTAACCGTCCCAACCCCGGCATGATGCCGAAGAGCCCGGCCGCCGGCCCGCGTCCGGGTCCCGGTGGCGGCGGCGGCGGTCGCGGTCCCGGTGGTGCCGGTCGCCCCGGTGGCGGCGGTCGTCCCGGTGGCGGCGGCTTCGCCGGCCGTCCCGGTGGCGGCGGTGGCGGTCGTCCGGGTGGCGGCGGCGGTTTCGCCGGTCGTCCCGGTGGCGGCGGTCCCGGTGGTGGCGGCGGCTTCGGCGGTCGTCCCGGCTTCGGCGGCCGTCCGGGTGGTCCCGGTGGCCGTGGCGGCACGCAGGGCGCCTTCGGCCGTCCCGGCGGTCCCGCGCGTCGCGGTCGCAAGTCCAAGCGTCAGAGGCGCCAGGAGTACGAGGCCATGCAGGCCCCGTCGGCCGGCGGCGTGATGCTGCCGCGCGGTAACGGTGCGACGGTCCGCCTGTCGCGCGGTACCTCGCTCACCGACTTCGCGGAGAAGATCGGCGCCAACCCGGCGTCGCTGGTCCAGGTCATGCTGAACCTGGGCGAGATGGTCACCGCGACCCAGTCGGTCTCCGACGAGACGCTGCAGCTCCTGGGCAGCGAGATGAACTACGTCGTCGAGATCGTCAGCCCGGAGGAGGAGGACCGCGAGCTTCTCGGTTCCTTCGACATCGAGTTCGGCGAGGACGAGGGCGGCGAGGAGATGCTCGTCGCGCGTCCGCCGGTGGTGACCGTCATGGGTCACGTCGACCACGGCAAGACGCGCCTGCTGGACGCGATCCGCAAGACGAACGTCATCGCGGGCGAGGCCGGCGGCATCACCCAGCACATCGGTGCCTACCAGGTCGCAACCGAGGTCAACGACGAAGAGCGTCGGATCACCTTCATCGACACCCCGGGTCACGAGGCGTTCACCGCCATGCGTGCCCGTGGTGCCAAGTCGACCGACATCGCGATCCTCGTGGTGGCGGCCAACGACGGTGTGATGCCGCAGACGATCGAGGCGCTGAACCACGCCAAGGCGGCCGACGTGCCGATCGTGGTCGCGGTCAACAAGATCGACGTCGAGGGCGCGGACCCGACCAAGGTGCGCGGTCAGCTCACCGAATACGGTCTGGTGGCCGAGGAGTACGGCGGCGACACGATGTTCGTCGACATCTCCGCCCGTCAGGGCCAGAACATCGAGGCCCTCCTGGAGGCCGTGGTCCTCACCGCGGACGCCTCGCTCGACCTGCGCGCCAACGCGGAGCAGGATGCGCAGGGCATCGCGATCGAGGCCCACCTCGACCGCGGCCGCGGCGCCGTGGCCACCGTGCTGGTCCAGCGCGGCACCCTGCGGGTCGGCGAGACGATCGTCGCCGGCGACGCGTACGGCCGTGTCCGGGCGATGCTGGACGACAAGGGCAACAACGTCCAGGAAGCGGGTCCCTCGACCCCCGTCCTGGTCCTGGGTCTGACGAACGTCCCGGGTGCGGGCGACAACTTCCTGGTGGTCGACGAGGACCGTACGGCCCGGCAGATCGCCGAGAAGCGTGCGGCCCGCGAGCGCAACGCGGCCTTCGCCAAGCGCACCCGCCGGGTGTCCCTGGAGGACCTCGACCAGGTGCTCAAGGCCGGCCTGGTGCAGGACCTCAACATCATCATCAAGGGCGACGCGTCCGGTTCGGTGGAGGCTCTCGAGTCCTCGCTGCTCCAGCTCGACGTCGGTGAAGAGGTCGAGATCCGCATCCTGCACCGCGGTGTGGGTGCGGTCACCGAGTCCGACATCAACCTGGCGACCGGCTCCGACGCGATCGTGATCGGCTTCAACGTCCGCGCCGAAGGCCGCGCGACGCAGATGGCCGAGCGCGAGGGCGTCGACGTCCGGTACTACTCGGTCATCTACCAGGCGATCGAGGAGATCGAGGCGGCCCTCAAGGGCATGCTCAAGCCGGAGTACGAGGAGGTCGAGCTCGGTACCGCGGAGATCCGCGAGATCTTCCGCTCGTCCAAGCTCGGCAACATCGCCGGTGTGCTCATCCGCTCCGGCGAGGTCAAGCGCAACACCAAGGCGCGCCTGCTGCGCGATGGCAAGGTCATCGCGGAGAACCTCAACATCGTGGGGCTGCGCCGCTTCAAGGACGACGTCACCGAGATCCGGGAAGGCTTCGAGGGCGGTATCAACCTCGGAAACTTCAACGACATCAAGGTCGACGACGTCATCGCGACGTACGAGATGCGGGAGAAGCCGCGCGGCTGATCACGCTCTCACCCCCGGGGCCGGTCGGCGGAAGGAAATTCCGTCGATCGGCCCCGGCCGTTGCCTGTACGGTTCGAATGGCTCGTACATCTGGCATCTAGTGCCCCACGGGTGGCCTTACCCGCATCGCATGTACGTAGGGACGCTGTCCTTCGACCTCCTCCTCGGCGACGTACGGTCGCTGAAGGAGAAGCGCTCCGTCATCCGCCCGATCGTCGCCGAACTGCACCGCACGTACGCGGTCAGCGTGGCGGAGGTCGGCGAGCAGGATCTCCACCGCAGAGCCACCATCGGACTCGCGGTGGTGTCCGGGGACACGGGGCATCTCACAGACGTACTGGACCGCTGCGAGCGCATGGTCGCCGCACGGCCCGAAGTGGAGCTGCTGTCGGTACGGCGGCGGGTCCACGGCGACCATGACGACTGAGCGGGTCGTCGGCGCCACACGCACCATGGTGAAAGACACAGAAGGAGACGGACCAGTGGCCGACAATGCGCGGGCGAAGAAGCTGGCGGACCTCATCCGGGAGGTGGTCGCCCAGAAGCTGCAGCGCGGCATCAAGGACCCGCGGCTCGGCAGCCACGTGACCATCACGGACACCCGGGTCACCGGCGACCTGCGGGAGGCGACGGTCTTCTACACGGTCTACGGCGACGACGAGGAGCGGGCCGGCGCGGCGGCCGGACTGGAGAGCGCCAAGGGCATCCTGCGCTCCGAGGTCGGCAAGGCGGCGGGCGTGAAGTTCACGCCGACCCTGGCCTTCGTCGCGGACGCGCTGCCGGAGAACGCCAAGACCATCGAGGACCTGCTCGACAAGGCGCGGGCCTCGGACGCCAAGGTGCGCGAGGCGTCCTCGGGCGCGGCGTACGCGGGCGAGGCCGACCCGTACCGCAAGCCGGGCGACGAGGACGAGGACACCCCGCAGTAATGAAGCGCGAGAACACCGGCGCGAAGCGTGTCGAGCGCACCCGCGCCAAGCAGGGGGCGCCGGACGGCCTGGTCATCGTCGACAAGCCGGCCGGCTTCACCTCGCACGACGTGGTGGCCAAGATGCGGGGCATGGCCCGCACCCGCCGCGTCGGGCACGCCGGCACGCTCGACCCGATGGCGACGGGCGTGCTCGTCCTGGGCATCGAACGCGCCACGAAGCTGCTCGGCCACCTCGCGCTGACCGAGAAGGAGTACGTCGGCACGATCCGGCTGGGCCAGACGTCCGTCACCGACGACGCCGAGGGCGAGATCACCGCGTCCAAGGCCGCGCACGGCCTGGACCGGGCGGCCGTCGACGCGGGCGTGGCGGAGCTGACCGGCGCCATCATGCAGGTGCCGTCGAAGGTCAGCGCCATCAAGATCGACGGCAAGCGGTCGTACTCCCGGGTGCGCAACGGCGAGGACGTGGAGATACCGGCCCGGCCGGTGACCGTCTCCTCCTTCGTCGTGTACTCGGCCGAGGAGGCCGAGGCGGCGGACGGCACGCCCGTCACCGACCTGCTGGTCTCGGTGGAGTGCTCCTCCGGTACGTACATCCGGGCGCTCGCCCGCGACCTGGGGGAGGCCCTCGGCGTCGGCGGCCACCTGACCGCCCTGCGGCGTACCCGGGTGGGCCCGTACAAGCTGGACCGGGCCCGCACGCTGGAGCAGCTGCAGACGGCCGTGGACGACGAGGCGGGCGGGGGCCTGCCGGTCATGCCGATCGGCGAGGCGGCGGCCGCGGCCTTCCCGCGCTGGGACGTCACGCTCGACCAGGCCCGGCTGCTCACCAACGGTGTGCGCATCCCGATGCCGCGGTTCGACGCGGAGGGCGACGGCCCGGCGCGGCCCGCCGCGGCGTTCGCGCCGGACGGGACGTTCCTGGCGCTGCTGGAGAACCAGGGCGGCCGGGCGAAGAGCCTGGCGGTCTTCGCGGCGTAGCCGGAACCGCAGCTCAGGACCCCGCAGCAGGACGACGGGCGGTGCCATGCCCTTGGCGCCGCCCGTCGCCGTATCCGCGGGCGGCGGCGGTGCGGACCGGCTCGGTGACCTCCTCCGCGCCCTCCTCGGTGACCTCCTTCGCGATCTTCTCGGCGGACGCCGGGGCGCGGCGGTCGTGGCGTGCTCCGGCGCGCGGGTGACATGCGCGGGCCGGGACGGCGCGGCGCGCGCCCGAGGGTGCCGCGTTCCACAGAAGCGAGGTGACCCTTCCCGCGAAGCGATGCGCGAGGCATGGCAGTCTTAGACCTGCGTAAGGCCGAGGGAGCCCGGATCCGACCGGGTTCTTCCCGGCGCAGTGACGGACGAGAGTTCTGGCGAGGAGCGGGCACAGTGCAGCGCTGGCGTGGCTTGGAGGACATCCCCGAGGGCTGGGGACGCAGCGTCGTCACCATCGGCTCCTACGACGGCGTGCACCGCGGGCACCAGCTGATCATCGGGAAGACGGTGGCACGCGCCCGGGAGCTGGGCGTACCGGCCGTGGTGGTCACCTTCGACCCGCACCCCAGCGAGGTCGTACGGCCCGGCACCCACCCGCCGCTGCTGGCGCCGCACGAGCGGCGCGCGGAACTGATGGCGGGCCTCGGTGTGGACGCCGTGCTGATCCTGCCGTTCACCACGGACTTCTCGAAGCTGGCCCCGGCCGACTTCGTGGTCAAGGTACTGGTCGACAAGCTGCACGCGCAGCTGGTCGTCGAAGGGCCGAACTTCCGCTTCGGGCACAAGGCGGCGGGCACCGTCGAGACGCTCGCCGAACTGGGCGGCACGTACGACTACGCGGTCGAGGTCGTAGACCTGTTCGAGCGCGGCACGGCGGGCGGCGGCGAGCCGTTCTCCTCGACCCTGACCCGGAGGCTGGTCGCCGAGGGCGACGTCGCGGGCGCGCGGGAGGTCCTGGGGCGGCCGCACCGGGTCGAGGGCGTCGTGGTGCGCGGCGCCCAGCGCGGCCGGGAGCTGGGCTTCCCGACGGCCAACGTGGAGACGCTGCCGCACACCGCCATCCCGGCGGACGGGGTGTACGCGGGCTGGCTGCACGCGGACGGCGAGAAGATGCCGGCGGCGATCTCGGTCGGCACCAACCCGCAGTTCGACGGCACGGCGCGGACCGTCGAGGCGCACGCCATCGACCGCGTCGGCCTGGAACTGTACGGCCTGCACGTCGCGGTGGACTTCTACGCGTATCTGCGCGGCATGGAGAAGTTCGAGACGCTCGACGGGCTGCTGGAGCGGATGGCGGTCGACGTGAAGGAGACGCGCGAGCTGATCGGGTCGGCCGAGGGCTGACGGCGGCTCATCGCAGGCCCGCGCGGGCTCCACGACAACCCGCGCGGGTCGCGCGACAACGGGACAGGGCCCGGCACTTCTTCGAGTGCCGGGCCCTGTCGTGTGCCGTGGTGTTACTGCGGCGGGGGCTGCTGCGTCCATCCCGGCTGGAGGCCGGGCTGGCCGGGCGCCTGCGGCGCGTCCGGGGGCGGCTGCTGCCACCCGGCGGGCGGCTGCTGGCCCTGGGGCTGCTGAGGCTGCTGGGTCCAGCCGCCCTGCTGCGGCGGGTACCCGGCGGGCTGCTGGCCGGGCGCCTCCTGGCCCGGCTGCTGCGGGTACGCCTGCTGGCCGTACTGCTGCTGCCCGTACTGCTGCTGGGCGTTCGGATCGCCCGGCTGCATCTGCTGCTGGGCGGCCGGGTCGTTCCAGGCCCCCTGCGCCTGCTGGGTACGGGAGAAGTCCTCGGCCACCAGCGCGGACAGGTGGAAGTACGCCTCGCGGGTCTTCGGACGCATCATGTCCAGATCGACCTCGGCACCGGCGGCCAGATGCTCGTCGAACGGGACGACGACCACACCGCGGCACCGGGTCTCGAAGTGCGACACGATGTCGTCGATCTTGATCATCTTACCGGTCTCGCGGACCCCGGAGATCACCGTGATACCGCGCTGTACGAGGTCGGCGTAGCCGTGCGCGGACAGCCAGTCCAGCGTGGTGCTGGCGCTGGACGCACCGTCCACCGACGGCGTGGAGATGATGATCAGCTGGTCGGCGAGGTCCAGCACCCCGCGCATCGCGCTGTAGAGCAGGCCCGTGCCCGAGTCGGTGAGGATGATCGGGTACTGCTTGCCGAGGACGTCGATCGCGCGCCGGTAGTCATCGTCGTTGAAGGTCGTCGAGACGGCCGGGTCCACGTCGTTGGCGAGGATCTCCAGACCGGACGGCGCCTGCGAGGTGAACCGGCGGATGTCCATGTAGCTGTGCAGCTGCGGGATCGCCTGCACCAGGTCACGGATGGTCGCGCCGGTCTCGCGGCGCACCCGGCGGCCGAGCGTGCCGGCGTCCGGGTTCGCGTCGATCGCCAGGATCTTGTCCTGCCGTTCGGAGGCGAGGGTGGCGCCCAGCGAGGTCGTCGTCGTGGTCTTGCCGACGCCGCCCTTGAGGCTGATGACCGCGATCCGGTAGCAGGACATCACCGGCGTACGGATCAGCTCCAGCTTGCGCTGGCGCTCCTGCTCCTCCTTCTTCGCACCGAGCTTGAAGCGCGAGGGCTGCGCGTTGGCGCCCGGCTTCTTCTTCTTGGGCTGGTTGCGGAGCAGACGGTCAGAGGTCAGCTCGACGGCGGCGCTGTAGCCCAGGGGCGCGCCGGGGGCGGCCCGCTGCTGTTGCTGCTGCTGGCCCGGCTGGGAGTACTGCGCGTAGTTCGCGGCGGCGTTCGGGTCGGCACCCTGGACAGGGGTGGGGGCCTGCGGCTGCTGCGGGGGCTGCGGCTGTGCTTGCTGGGGTTGTTGAGCCTGCGGCTGTTGGGGCTGCTGCGGCTGCTGTGCTTGCGGCTGCTGTGCCTGGGGCTGTGCTTGCTGCTGACCGTACGCGGGGTACTGCTGTTGCTGCTGTGCGGGCGCGGCCTGCTGCGGGTAGCCCTGGGCGGCCTGCGGGTAGCCGTAAGCGCCCTGCTGCTGGGGATAGCCGTACGCGGCCTGCGGGTGGGCCTGCTGGGGCGCCTGCTGCTGAGGCTGGGCCTGCTGCGGGTAGCCGTAACCGCCTTGCGCAGCCGCCGCGTTGGGGTCGGCCGGTGCCTGCTGCGGCATCGGGGCGCCCTGCTGAGGCTGCTGCTGGGGGTATCCGTAGGCGGGCTGGGGGTAGCCGTAAGCGGCCTGCTGCTGGGGCTGTTGAGGCGCCTGCTGAGGCTGCGGCTGTGCCTGCTGCTGCGGGTATGTGGCCTGCTGCTCGTAAGGCTGCTGCGGCTGCTGTGCGTACGCCTGCTGCTGAGGCTGCTGGGCCTGCTGCTGGTACGGCTGCTGCGCCTGGTTCGTCCGCGGGTCGGCAGGCTGGTACTCCGGAGGCAGCGGCGGCAGATTCGCAGGCGCACCTGCCTGCTGCCCGGCGGCGGCGCCCCAGGGCGCGCCCTGCTGAGGAACGCCCTGCTGCGGTACCTGCTGCTGCGGCGCCGCTTGCTGAGGCACCTGCTGCTGAGGCATCTGCTCAGGCGGCAACTGCTGCTGGGGCACGCCCTGCTGGGGAGCCGGCTGAGCGACTTCCTGCTGCACGGGCTCCGGCTGCTGCTGCGCTTCCGGTGCGGCCTGCTGCTCCACAGGCTGCTGCTGTACGGGCGGCTGCGGCGCGGAGACCGGCGCCTCGGACTCCGGCGCGGGCTGCGCCAGAGGAACGGGAGCGGGCGCCGGAGGAGGAGCCGGAGCCTCGGCTTCGGCGGGACCGCTGGTCCGGTCCGCTTCGTCGGCCCGCTGCTCGTCGGCGGCCGGTGCGGCCTCCACCGGGGCGAGCGCGGGGGCCGGTTCGGGCTCGGGGTCGTCGGCCCACAGCGACGCCACCGGGTCGACGCCGGTGCCGGCCCGTACGTTCCCGGAGGCGGAATCCGCTGCAGGGGCGCCGGACTCCGGGGGCTCGGCGGGCGTTTCCGGCGCGGCCTCGGCGACGGGCGCGGGAGGCGCTACGGGAGCCACCGGTTCGGGCGCGGGCGGCGGCGCGGGCGCGACGGGAGCCGGGGCGACCGGCGGTGCGGTCGGCGCGGGCGTCGGAGCGGCGTCGGCGGCACCGTCGTCGGGCCGCAGCGTCGGAAACCCGGGAGGGGCGGCGGGCGGCGCCGAAGCGCCCTGCGGCGCGCCCTGCGGCGCGCCCTGCGGCGCGCCCTGCGGCGCGCCCTGCGGGGCACCTTGGGCCGGGCCGCTCTGCGGAGCGACCGGGCCGGGACCTGCCTGTGCGGGCCCGGTCAGCGGCGCGCCGGCGGGCGGCGTGGAGGGCGTGGCGGCAGGAGGTGTGGCCGGGGCGGCCGCGGCCGAACCGCCGCCGCTGGTGTCGTTGCTGGCGTACCAGGCCGGAGCCGCAAAATCGATCTTGAATTCACCCGTCAGATCGAACTCGGACTGGTCGTCGTCAGGATCGTTCCCGTCCGGACGGAAAGCCTCCTGCTCCCTCACTGTGCCTCCTGGTGTACTGAAACGCACCTGAACGGCAGGACCGGATACAGGCGGATCAATCGGATGTAGCGGACGTCGGACCACACCACCCCGGGTAGCGCCAACACTAACTGTCTCCATCCCCGTATCGGCAGCCGTCGGTGTGCTCCTGCGGCTCTCCAATACAGCCTAATCAACAGTCGACCCCGAACGGCAGTCGATGTCATCTCGTCTTGGCAACCCCACGATGCACCGGCAGCACACCGGTGCACACGCCCGCCGCCGTGCCCGTACACGGCCGGCTGCTCCGGAAACCCCGGCGGCCCGGCCCCGTGTACGACGCGTCCGCGCGGGCCCGCGGGCACTCCCAAGAGGTACCCGCGAAGCCCGCGCCGTACGTGTCGCGCCCCGTGCGGCGTTCCGTCAGTCCATCCGCCGCGCGCCGCCGAGCAGGTTCGTCTCCGCGTCGGTGGGCTGCGTCATCACGAACTGGTGGCTGTCGCGCGTGCACCAGAGCATCGCGTTGTCGCTGAGCGTCGGCAGCACCCCGCCGATCTGCGCCGGCAGCCGCATGATGCGCGTCACGACCTCGGCCTCCTCCGGCGACAGCCGCTGCAGGCAGACCAGGTCGGCGCGGGCCAGCAGCTGCGGCGACCGCGGGCCCAGGAAGGGCAGCACGGTCAGCACGGACTGCCATGGCCCGGGCGCCAGCTGATTGCGCGGCGGCCGCGCGCCCATGTCCCGTACGACCAGGACCGGGCTGGAGACCGACGGGCCCTGCGGGGCGATCTGCCGTACGTCGTGCACCGATACGCACTGCTGGCCGCCGCCCGCCGCCTGCGCCATCTGCGCCCAGGCCGGCGGCCGCGCGGTCTCGACCGCGACCCGCGCGCCGGTGGCGACCGTACGCAGCGACAGCACCTGCGCCAGCCACATGCTGCCCACCAGTACCACTTCGAGCGGGCTGGGCCGCAGCAGGCTCAGTACCGCGGGCTGGTTCTGCGGATCGATGCCGATGATGACACCGTCCTCCGCGACCGGCAGTGTCAGCGAGCCGAGCGACTCCGGCGTCAGGACGTGCGGGCTGCGCCGCGGACCGCGCAGACCGAAACCCGGCTGCGGGCGCGGGCCGCCGGCCGCCGCCTGCCGCTCGTCGGGCCGGGGCTCGTGGGAGAGCCGCCGCCCGCCGCCGGCGGGCGCGCCCCCGATGGGGGGATTGCGCCAGCCGTCGCTGCTCGGGGTGGCGCGGGGCTGGTAGGTGGGCGTCGCCATCAGCGGGTACCTCCGAGGGGGAGCGTGGCCAGGAGACCGGGGAGCTGCTCACGGTCCAGCCGTACGAGCCCGACCTTCGCGGAGCCCGAACGGCGCTCCAACTCGCCCTGTGCGGCGCTCAGTTCGTTCTCGCTGCGGGTCGAGAGGCGGACGTAGCCCGAGATGGCGGGCGCCCGGCCGCTGCCGTGCGAGGCGGTCAGCGAGAAGGTGCTGGCCATCGCCGGGGTGCTGCTCAGCAGCTGGACGACGCCCGCCAGCGGCGTACCGCCCTGGCCCAGCTGGGGCCAGCGGCCGATCCAGTACGTGGTGTGCCAGCGGTCGTCGCAGCGCATCGCGCGGACCGTCTCCTGGATGCGGCGCGCGGCGCGGCCGTCGCGGCCCATCGCGCCGTTCGCGGCCCGCGGGCTGACGCACACCGCGGTGCCCACCGCGGCCACCACCTCGCGCTCGGCGAGCACCTTGGCCCGTACGCCGTGCGCGGACAGCCGGCTGACGAGCTGGTCGGCGGCGCGCAGCAGCGACCGCTTCGCGCCGTCGAGGCCGCCGCCGCGCGCCTCGATGGCCTCCGCGCACAGTTCCGGGTCCAGCTTCAGCGCGATCCAGGTGAGCTGGAGCGCGGGCGTCTTGGTCTGCGCCTGGAGCGGCGCGTAGGAGCGGGCGGCGACGGCCTGCTCGGGCAGGTGCGGGGCCGGGGCCGGCTGGGTGTACTGCACGAACTGCACCGATTCGAGGTGGATGTCCTCCACATCCAGCGCGGTGTGCAGCACGTCCATCGGCAGCGCGCGGCCGCCGCTCGCCGGGCGCAGCGGCTCGTCACGGCCCTCCAACTGGACCAGGGCGGTCAGGAACGTACCGTCCCCGACGAAGCCGATCGCGCGCTGCTCGGCGTCGGTGTACTCGTACGTCCGCAGCGCCGGGTCGCACTCCACCAGCGGCGCGAAGGCCGGGTCGACGCCGCCGCTGCCGACGGCCGAACGCTTGGCTCGGCGCTTCATCGCGCGCACCGTCGTGATCCACTCCGGCAGCGGGATGCGCCGGCGCCGGCCGAGGGCGAAGACGACGAGAACGGCCGCCAGTACCCCCGCGACGGTCAGGGCGACGGGGTGGATCGCCCACCCCACCAGCACCAGCGCCGCGGCGATTTCGATGATCGCGAGCTGTTGGACGCGGACGCCGCCGATGCTTCCGGCCTGCGCGCGCAGCCGGGGTGCCACCGGTCCGGCCGGCCGGGCCGCCGCTCCACGACCCTGATTTCCTCCATTGCCCGGAGCTATACCGTTTTGGCCCGCATTTCCCGCGTATTGCGGCGCAACGGAAGGCTGTTGCTGTTGCTGCCGCCCATTGCGGCGTCGAGCCCTGGTGGCGCTGGACATCCCCCGGCCTGCTCCTCTACTGATGATGTGGCTCCGAGCATTGTGCCTCTGAGCGGTATGTCTTCCCGGCCTCAGTACCGTCGTCGAGACTGGTGCACCGGAAGGTGGCACCCGTACCGTACGGGTCGATCGACACACGGCATAGTAGAGGGCGCTGCGGCCCGAGTGCCGGGGGCGGTCCACGGTGGATCCGACAGGCGGGGAGAGAAAGCAACAATGGCATCACGTCGGGACGAGCTGAATGCGTATTCGTTCGCTCGAAAGCGGACGACTGCGGCATTTCTGAAGCCGCTGCCCAACGGCTCGATCGAGAGCGCGCCGCGGCCGCTCAAGGCGGTGCTCCCGAGCATCCTGCTCGGCCTGGTGGTCACCGTGGGCTTCGGCGCCTGCGGCATCCTCAAGCCGGTCGCCCCGAAGGGCTGGGACACGCCGGCGCAAAACGTCATCGTCGGCGACAAGTCCACCACCCGGTATGTCGTTCTGAACAGCAAGGGTGAAAACGGCAGCAATCAGAAACTTCTGCACCCGATCCTCAACCTGGCCTCCGCCAAACTCCTTCTCGACCCGAAGAAGTTTCAGGTCGTAAAGGTCAAGGAAGAGGAACTCGACGGAAAGATCCCGCACGGCCCGGCCATCGGAATCCCGTACGCCCCCGACCGGCTGCCCACCACGAAGGAGGCCGGCACCCCCAAGGTCTGGGCGGTGTGCGACCGCCCGGGCAGCGGTGAGAACAGCAAGTCCCAGCAGGCCGTCTTCGTCCTCGGCGGCAAGGACAAGGCCAAGGTGCTCGACCACGGCAAGCTGGACCTGCACCAGGCGCTGTACGTCCAGGACCCGGAGGGCGAGAAGTACCTGGTCGACGAGAACGGCGTGGCCTTCAAGTTCGACGCCCTGGCCGGCAAGGCCCCCTCGCCGGCCGTGAAGGAGCAGCAGGACGACAAGCTGCGCCAGGTCATCTTCGGCGACGCGCAGCCGCAGCAGGTGACCTCCGAATGGATGAACACCCTCATCAAGAGCCAGATGCCGCTCATCATGCCCCGCGTGGACAAGGCGGGCACCCGGGCGGCCGTCGAAGGGGTGCCGAGCAAGTACAGCGTCATCGGCAACGTCCTGGAGGCCGGCGACAGCCAGAAGTACGTGGTGACCGCCGACGGCCTGGAGAAGGTCTCGAACTTCCAGGCCAAGCTGCTGCTGGAGGGGCCGAACGCGACCGCCGTGAACAAGGGCGGCGACAAGATGGACGCCATCAAGGTCTCCACCGACAGCATCACCCCCAAGCGTGACGACAAGGACCAGGTCGTCCAGTTCGGGTCGGAGTACCCGGGCACGGCCCTGTGGCCCTCCGAGGCCGTCACCATGGCCAACGCCGCCGCGACGCGGCGCAGCTCCGGCATCGGCGACGCGGGCAAGGGCGCGGACGTGGCCTGCAGCGTCTACCACGGCACCGGCACGGAGTACGCGAACGGCGCGGGCAAGGCGCTCGGGTTCAGCGGCGCCGTTCCCAAGATGTCCACCTGGGTCGGCAAGGACTACCCGGCCACCATCGCCTCCGGCTCCGCCTCGTACGTGACGCCCGGCAGCGGCCTGCTGTACCAGCAGGTGACGGGCACCGCCAAGGAAGGGTCGCTGTTCCTGGTGACCGACACCGGACTGCGCTATGCGGTGCCGCGCAGCAACGACAGCGCCCACAAGGCGGGTAACGCGGAGAAGGAACGCGACCAGTCGCAGATCCACCTCGGATACGAAGGCGTGCACCCGCCGACGGTCGACAAGGCGTGGTCGCAGCTGCTGTCGGAAGGGCCGCAGCTGGACGTCGACAGCGCCAAGAAGCCGCAGAGCTCCTGACGTCGCAACCCTCACCACTCCTTCACATCCGAGTAGGTAGCTGTACCTACTCGCTTGACCGAAAGAAAGGCATCTGTCCGGTTCCATCAAAATGCCATTCGGGACCACCCAGTTGCCTTTGTTGTGATCCCGTCACAACTGCCCACCCGCTGTTGGGAACAGGCGTATGGAGTGGTTAAAGTGGCGGAAGGCGTCAACAGAAGATGCCGACCGGGGGAGCTCTTCACGCGGATCCCCCGGCCCGACGTACGAGTCTCATGGGGGACGTTGACTTATGGCTGGTCAGCAGTTCACAACCACTGAGGAGGAGATGGTCGCATTCAGCGGCCGTATCTCCTCCGTCAACCAGTCGATCCAGGGTGAGATCACGCGCCTCAACGGGGTCGTCGAGGGCATCACGTCCGGGTGGAAGGGCAACGCCGCCACCTCGTACCACCAGCTGCAGACCCAGGTGAATGACGACGCCAAGCGCCTGAACCAGCTGCTGAACGAGATCAAGGAAGCGATCGACTCGACCACGAAGAACTACGTGGCCTCGGAAGAGGAGCAGGCCCAGTCGATGTCCCACGTCTCCGCGCAGGCTTCGCCCTTCGGATGACGGGACCGCGCCGCACGCCGCGGCGCGCCCACCTTGCCGCAGCACGCACCGGCCCACCGCCCCGGCGGACCGTGGGCCGGCCCGTCCGCAGCGGCATGTGAATCGATCAGAGCTCAACTCCCCGAGGAGACCACATGTCCGGCCAGATCCTCGTCAATTTCGCGACGATCTCCCAGGCCAGCTCCGACGTGCGCGGAACGGCCAACAACATCCGTACCCAGCTCGACGACCTCGAGTCGGGTGTCAAGAAGATCGCCGCCAGCTGGGAAGGCGCTGCGCAGGAGGGCTACCAGGCCCGCCAGCGTGAGTGGGACCAGCGCGCCGCTTCCCTGCACTCGACGCTGGAAGCCATCGCCAAGGCCCTGGACCAGGCCGCTCAGAACTACCAGAGCACCGAGTCCAAGAACGCCAGCATCTGGGGCGGCTGACCCGTCACCGTCCACCGACGGAAACGGACACAGCACAACGGCTGAGCAGCCACGAAGGCTCGCACAGTGGTGAATGAGGGCGGGCGCGCTGCACCAGTGCGCTCGCCCTCACGCAGTCCACCCACTTCCTCCACCGCCTCCCCGGTTCCTCCCCCTCACCTTCCCGAATCCGCCACACACGGAGAGCAGACACCTCGTGGGATCTCGCGCCAATGGACACCGAGCCGGCCACCGCGGACGCGCGGCGGTGGCACTGGCCGGTGCGGCCTCGGCCGTCGCCCTGTCCTGCGCGACCGCAGCGCCGGCGATCGCGGACCCGAACGTGCCCCTGAACAGTGGCCAGTGCACGTTCGGCACCGACGACATCAAAGAGACCCCGTGGTCGCTGCAGCGCCTGCTCACCCGGCAGATGTGGGCCTACAAACGAGGTGCGGGCGTCAAGGTCGCCGTCATCGACACCGGCGTCGACTCCGGCAACGAACAGCTGCGCAGCGCCATCAGCGGCGGCAAGAGCTACGTCGACAAGGGCAAGCCCACCGAGGACCAGGTCGGTCACGGCACGAAGGTCGCCGGCATCATCGCCGCCCGGGAGAAGGCCGGCTCCGGCTTCTACGGCCTCGCCCCCGAGGCCGAGATCATCCCCTTCCAGCAGACGGACAAGGAAAAGGGCGGCACGGCCGACACCCTGGCCAAGGCGATCACCGACGCGGTCGCCGCGGGCGCCGACATCATCAACATCTCCCAGGGCACCAACGCGGACCCCGCCCGCCTGGGCAGCCTGCGCGCCGCGGTCACCGCCGCCGAGGCCAAGGACGTACTGATCGTCGCCTCCGCGGGCAACGGCGGCGCGAGCGGCGCCGAGCAGAGCATGTACCCCGCCGCCTTCGAGAACTCCAACGTGCTGGCCGTCGGCGCCTCCGACCGCAACAACGAACGCGCCCCCTTCTCCCAGGCCGGCGCCTTCGTCGACATCGCCGCCCCCGGCGTGGACATGGTCTCCACCGTCCCCAACGGCGGCAACTGCGTCGACCAGGGCACCAGCTTCGCCGCCCCCTACGCCGCCGGCGCCGCGGCCCTGCTGATCGGCCGCAACAAGGCCGAGCACCAGAAGTGGAAGCCGAGCGAGATCATCTGGCACCTGGAGAAGACCGCCGAACGCGTCCGCAAGAACCGCGACCACAACATCGGCTGGGGCGTCGTCGACCCCGTAGCGGCCCTCAACGACAAAACCAAGCCGACCGGCGAACCCAAACCGGACACTGACTCCGGCGCGGCCAACACCGGCGCCAACATCCAGCCGGCCGTCCTGACCATCGGCGAATCCACCGAGGAACGACAGGCCCGCATCGCCATCTACATCATCGGCGGCGGCGCACTGGCCGTCGCCACGGTCGTCGGCTCCTCGATCGCCCTGCGCGACTGGCGCCGCAAGACCGGCTACAAATCGAACGGGGAGGCCAATCATGGCTAACGATTCCTACCGCGTTGATCTTGACCGGTTGGACGAAGTGGTGAAAAAGCTCAACGCCGTACTGAAGGACATGCAGGGGGCTTCGGGTAAGGCGAAGAGTGGGACGCATCTGCCGCCGGGGGCGTTGGGCAAGGGGTTTTCCGAAGAGGGGGAACTTCGTGATGCCCACACCAGGATGAAGACGCACATCGAGAACGAGGTCCTCAAGAAGCTCGAAAAGCTGATCGAGGATCTGACGAAGAAGACGTCCAAAACCCATGGCGCCTACCAGGACCGTGAGCAGGAGACGAGCAACGCAATGAAGCGGGGCCAGTCCTCGCCGAACGGCCAGTTCCAGTAAGCCGTGATCGTGGACACTGGGAAGACTGAGCAGAAGAGGGGGCAGGCCCATGGGTAGCTATGCGGATCCGAAGTACGCGCCACAGGACAAGTGCTACGCGATCGAGAACACGACGAAGTTCCACAAGCTTGACTTCGAGCGGCTGAAGTCCATGGTGGCCGACGCGAAGCCCGAGGACGTCGCGGGTGTCGGACACGCCTGGGAGCAGGTGCACAACCAGCTGGTCAGCGACAATGGCGGTGGCATCAAGGCCTTCTTCGACAAGGCCATCAACGAGGTGCTGGAACACTGGGAAGGCGACGCGGCGAAGGCTTTCCGGGAGCGGGCTGACAAGATCAGCCAGAACATCGCCAACGGAGCTTCCTACGCCAAGCTCGCCAGCGACGGTATGAAGCACTCGAGCGAAGCCCTCAAGACGTACAAGGCACAGCTCGACGACATGGAATGGCCGAGCTGGGGTGGCCGGGCCTGGGACTGGGCCACCGACAGCAGCCGCGACGACTCGAAGGCGGACGCAGCCCTCTCCGGAGGCAAGAGCGCATCCCAGGTCGTTGAGGACCAGGAGGACGCTCTCTCCGCCGGCAAGGAGACACAGCTGAAGGCCGCGGCGGTCATGGAGTATCTGGGCGCCGCCTACCGGACGAATGCCGCGGCGATCGGCAACCCGGCGCGCAGGGTTGACGACCCGACGACCGTGCCGCCGCCGGACGGTGGACCTGCGGTTCCTCCCGTGCTCCCGCTGCCTGCAGCCGTGGCACGGAAGCCCAAGCCGATGGTCGGTGGGCCGGGCAAGGGGTTGGGCAAGGGGCCCGGCTTCTCCTCCGACGGCCTCCAGGCCCCCAAGACGGACGGCATCCACGGCGGCGTGGGCTCCGTCCAGCCCGGCAAGGGCGGCATGCCTTCCAATATCGGCACCGGCCTCGACAGCTTCAACCCGCCCAGCACGTCGGGCCCCGGCGGCGGCCTGAACAGCACCGGTCCCGGAGGTGGTTCCGGCCTGGGGACTGCTGGAGGCGGCGGGCAGCTCAACGGTGGAGCCGGAGGCGGCGGTCACCTGGGCGGCGGACCGGGTATGCCCGGTATCGCCAGCGGCGGTAAAACAGGTGGCACCAGCGGCGGGAAGTCCGCCAGCCGCATCGGGGGCACTGGCCCGGCCGGCGGCTCCGGTGCCGCAGGTGCGCGCAGCGGGCGCCCGGGAATGCCCGGCATGGGTGGTGCGGCAGGTGGCGGCGCCGGAGCGCGCGGCGGAGGTGCCGCCGCAGGCCGTGGTGGCGCCCTGGCCCGCCAGAAGGGCGGCGTGGTCGGCGGCACCAGCGGCAGCAAGACCGGCGGCGGCGCACAGGGCGGCTCGGGACTGCACCGCAGCCGCGGTGGTGCGCAGGCAGGTACCGGGGCGAGCGGTCGGCGTCCGATGGGCATGGCCGGTGCCCCGGGTGCGCACGGCGCCAAGGGCAAGGACGACAAGGGCCAGAACGGCCAGCGTCCTGACTACCTCGTCGAGGACGAGGAGACCTGGACGCCGGAGCGTAATGTGGCGCCCAAGGTCATTGAGTAGGGACCAGTCGGTCTGACAGCCGGCGAAGACGAGACGGGGCCCGCAGTCCTAGGGCTGTGGGCCCCGTCCTGTTTCAGGAGAGGTGTACGGCATGAGCTTCACGCGGACGCTGCGTGCGGTGAGCGGCGCGGTCTTGGCGGGAGCGCTGGTCATCGGCACCGCACCGGCTGCTTCGGCGGACTACATCAGAGACGGGCAATGGTCGCTGGGGGCCTTCGGCGCCGACAAGATCCGGCAGTATTCCACGGGCAAGAACGTCACCGTGGCAATCATCGACAGCGGAATCAATGCGGACCACCCCGACCTCAAGGGGAGCGTCCTTCCCGGAAAGAGTTTCGCTCCTGAGGGCGGGACCGCTGATCACGAGGATTCCGACGATCACGGAACGGCGATGGCAGCACTGATCGCCGGCCACGGGCACGGGGCCAACCGGGCCGATGGAATCATGGGGCTGGCGCCGGATGCCAAGATCCTGCCAGTCAAGATGCAGTCCTCCGCGGACACGCTGTCCGGGCAAGGCTTCGCGGCACCGCTCCGCTACGCAGTTGACCAAGGAGCCAAGGTCGTCAACATGTCCTTCGTACAGGGACGGGTTGGCGATGACGAAAAGGACGCGATCGCTTACGCCTTGCAAAAGGACGTACTGCTCGTCGCGGGCATGGGAAATGACGGGGAGTCGACTCCCCAGTATCCCGCCGCCGCCCCTGGAGTTCTTGCAGTCGGTGCGGTGACGAAGAACAACCAGGTGTGGGCAGATTCGAACTACGGCCCGCACATCCGCCTCCTCGCCCCCGGCGAAGGCATCTACTCGGCCGGCCTCGGCTCCAAGTACCGTCAAGCGGACGGAACGTCCGACGCCACGGCTTACGTTTCCGCCGCCGCCGCCCTCGTCCGCTCCAAGTTCCCGAACCTCACCGCTGGACAGGTCGCCAATCGTCTGACGAAGACGGCGATCACTCCCGACGGCAAGTCGGACATCAGCACGCCGAGCCCCAAGTACGGCTACGGCACCATTCGTCCGTACCGCGCGCTCACCCAGGACATTCCCGCCGGGTCCAAGTACGGGCCGCTCAAGGCTCCGGAAGTCACGGATTCGACTTCGGCGGGGAATGACGGCGCCACTCCCGGCAAGGCCGGTGAGGAAAAGGCGAGTGGCGGCAGCGGTATCGGGATTCCGCCGATCGTCATCATCGGTCTGGTGCTGGTTCTGCTCGTGGCGGCGCTTGTGGTCGTCATCGTCATGGTGCGGCGTAAGAAGAACAACGGTGGTCCGCCGCCCGGTGGCCCTGGTGGCTTCGGTGGCCCTGGCGGCCCCGGTGGCAACGTCGGCTTCCCGCCGCATCAGTCCGGCCCGTACCAGCAGCAGCCGAACCCTTATGGGCAGCAGCAGCCCAACCCCTACGGTTCGTACCCGTCGGCTCCGCCTGCCCAGCCTCCGGGGCAGTAGCCGCAGCTTCGCATAACTCCAGAAGGGCCCGCAGCCAAGGCTGCGGGCCCTTCTTTTGTGTTCGGGGGGAGCGGGGCATGGCAAGCCGTCAGCGGCGCGCAAGCTGTTCGCCCGGATGAGTGGTGATTGATATTGGCGGGCGAGTGCCAATTTGGCTTCATTTGATTGTCTGATAGTGACCTGCCTGACGGCCTTGGGTTTCGAGGATGCGCCCGATCGGTGGGGCTTGGCGGCGGCACGTTAAAGGTTTCTTCGGATTGTCCGAGCGGTGTGGGGCGGGGGAGCCGGCCCGGGTGTGCGAGAGCGCGAGGCGGCGGCGCTGGCTGTTGGGGCGTTTGATGGCTGACCAGTGGCATGGAAGGCTCGCGGCACTCAATTGGGCGGGCCAAGGGCTCGCTATTTCTTTCGCTGAGTGCTTGTTCGGGATTTTCCAGTGGGGGTTGTGTGTGATGAGCGAAGCATTCGCTGTCGACTCGGACGGGATCAGGCGTCAAGGGCGGGAGTTCGATGACATCGGGGCGGAGTTCGGGTCCGCCGCCAAGCGACTGCAGGACACGTTGAAGGGGTTGGGGGAGCCGTGGCGGGGCGCTGAATTCGCTGAGATGTTCGCCATGATGTACGAGCCGGTCCGGGACGGCATGTTCACATCCATGGACTCGTTGGGGAAGCGCCTGGCGGGGATGGGCGAGAACCTGCAGGAAATGGCCAGGAGGTACGAGGCGGCGGAGGGGGAGAGTCTGCAACTCGTCGGTCGGGTGTCGCGCACGCATTCGTCCCCTTGGGGGCCGTGATGGCGGCGAGCGGCCGGGGGAGGAGTCGACCGTGGCGCTGACGCTGCCGGGTGAGGTCGTGTGGGTGCTTGATCTGCTCGGGTACAACTGGCCCGACGCGGACGAGGACAAGCTCATGGAGTGCGGGCGAGCCTGGCTGGAGTTCGCGGCCCAGGTCGGACGGACCGACGGGCGGGGCGGGTCGGCGGTGCGGGAGGTCGTCTCCGGTAACTCGGGCGAGGCGGTGAGCCGCTTCACGGATGAGTGGGAGGACTTCTCGGGTGGGCCGGGGGCCTACCTCGCCGATGCGCAGATCGCGGCCAATGTGATCGGCATCGCTTTCGAAGTGGCGGCGGCCGCGGTGTTCGCGGCCAAGGCCGAAGTGATCGTGCAGCTCGTCATCCTGGCCGTCGAACTCATCGCGGCGCAGGCCGCCGCGCCCTTCACCTTCGGGCTTTCGGAGGTGGGCGCGCTGGGAGTGACGCAAGCCACCCGCCTCCTGGTGCGACGGCTCCTGGACACGCTGAAGCAGGAGGTCGTCGAAGCGGTCACCAAGGCGATGGCAGACGCCGCCGAGAAGGGCGTCAGGAAGATCGCCTCGGACTTCGTGAAGAACCAGGTCAAGGACTTCGCGACGGAGTACGCGAAGAAGGCGGCCCGGGACCTCGTCATCGATCCCGCCAAGGAGAAGGCGACGGACATCGTGACCGGGGCGGGGCAGGACGTCGTCCGGCAAGGCATCGAGAGCCATTTCGGGGCCCGTGACGGCGTCGACCTGGGTGACACGGTGAGCGGCGCCAAGGAGGAATTCGCGAAACAGTTCGGCGCGGTCGAAGGCGGGGTGTTCAAGCCCGGCGAGTACGTTGCCGGCGCGCCGAGTGGTCCGGGGCAGCGGGAGGGCGGTCTGGCCGGTCTCCTCGACCCCGCGACTCACCGCGAGCGTCTGGTGGACGGCGCGACGGAGGCCGGCACCAACGCCGCAGCGGCGAGAGTGAGGGATGCGGTTCAGCGCGGGAGGGGAGGGGCGGGAGAACCCGGAGAGCGTACTGGTAGTACCGGTGCTGGTGCCGGTTCTGATACCGGTACGGGGACTGGAACAGGGAGCGGGGGCGTAGCCGACGACGTTCGTAGCGTTTTCGGCTGAGCGCCCCCGTTGCTCCCGCTCCCGTCACCTCACCCGAACACCGCCTGCACCGAATCCCGTGCGCCGGCGGTGACGCCCTGGTGGCGGGTGGCGGCGCCGCCGGTGCGGTTGTCCACGTGTTTCTGGGCCGCGTCCAGGCCGCGGTTGGTGAGGTCTTCCCTGGCGTGGTCGGCGTACGTCTGCGGGTCGGCCAGGCTCTGGGCGCCTTCCTTGAGACCGTCGACGTATTCGCCGGCCTTTTCCTTGCCGATGTCGGCGGTTTCGCCCCAGTCCATGCCGTCGCGGGCGCCGAAATGGTTCTCGATGCCCTGCTGGGCGATGTTCTGTCCCATTTCCGTGGCGGCTTCGGTGGCCTTCGCCTTGCCCTCTTCGACGACCTTGTCCTTGACGGTCTCCTTGACCGTGTCCTTGACCGTCTTCTTGGCGTAGTCCATCGCCAACTGCCGGGCTTCCTTGGACACCGCCTTCTTCGCCAGCTTCTTGATGGCGTCCATCGTCGCGTGTTCCATGGCTTTGGTGACGGCCTGGACGACCTCTTGCTTGATCTTGTTCAGGATCTCGCGGACGGCGATCCGGGTGATTTGGGTCGCGCCTGCCGCGCCCGCTTCGGAAAGGCCGAACGTGAAGGGGGCGGCCGCCTGGGCGGCGATGAGTTCCACTGCGAGGACGACCAGCTGGGCGATGATCGCGATCTTGCCGGTGAGTACGGCGATGGCCGCCGCGTCGAACGCCAATGCGATGGTTTCGGCGGCGATTTGGGCGTCGCGCAGGTAATGGTCGGAGCCGGAGCTGCCGGCGAAGGAGCCCCATTCCTTATTGAACCCGTCGACCGCTTCACCCGTGTTCGCCGCGACCACCTCGTTCGCTGCCGACGAGCCCTGTGAAGCCGCCTGTTCGACCTGGGCGGCGAAGTTCCGCCAGGTCTCGGCGCACTTGAAGAGCGCGTCTTCGTCGGCCTGCGGCCAGTCGTAGCCGAGGAGTCCGAGGACCCAGGAGACCTCGCTCGGCAGTGTCAGTGACACAGTGATCGTCCCCCGTGCGGTTGTAGCCGTGTGCGGCTGGAGTGATCGTGATCGTGGTGTGGTGCTGATCGGCGGCGTTGATGCTGATCAGGGGTACGGGCGGTGTGGGTGGTGGGAGAGTGGCGGAGTGGAGGGGGCGGGGACGGGCGGGGGCCGAAGGCGGTGGGTGTGCGGACCGGACCGTGGGTGTACGGACCGGGTCGCGGACCGGTGGGCCGTACGGCGTAGGGCACGATCGGGTCGTACGGCGAGATGCGCGATCGGTCGTGTGGCCGGACGCGCGCGGCAGTACGGGCGGGCCGGCGCCTCAGACGGCGGGGCGGGGGACCGAGCTGACGACGTGGACGCCCTGTTCGTCGGACGCCGTGTACGTACGGGCCATTCCCTGGAGTTTGTCGCCGATGTCCTCCAGGCGTTCACCCAGCGAATCCATCGAGGTGAACATGCCGTCACGGATCGGGGTGTAGATGACGTCGAAGGCCGCGCCGAAGTCGGCGTCCTCCCAGGGCTTTCCGATGCCCTGCAGGTCGTCCTTGAGTTTCTTGGCCGCCTTGCCGAACTCCGTGCCGATGTTCACGAACGCGTGTCCCTGCGTGCGCAGCACGTCAGGATCTACGTCAAATGCCTTGTCCGCCATCACGACCCCCGTCATTGCCTGTCATTCGCGCTTGGCGCGTTTGTCTCTCGACACGTCCAGCGTGACCACTTTATGTGCTCTTAACGCAGGCATGTCAAGGCGGCCCCTCGGTGGCGGAAGCCGGGGTGGCGGTGTGGCCTTCGCGGGGACAGCGGCGGCGAAATGGGTGACAACAGGGCGCTGCTGGATGCTCGTTGGAGTGTTAGGTAGTGCGGCCTCTGCTCGAATGCGGCTCGAATTCGGGGGGATTGACCGTGCCGGGGTGTCGGTGACGACCACAATTCGGGCCGGCGGGGAGTGGTGCGGACGGGGAAAGAGGTGGTTAAGTTTCGGTACCTGCCCGGTCAAGAGGCCGCGCGCCCCGGGTGGCGTGCGGGTCCGTGCCGTACGGCTGCCGAGCAGGCCCGGCACTGTCCTCCACAGCATCGCGGTCCCTCCATGCCAACGCAGCCCTTCATACGAGCCCGTTCCCCGGCCCGGTCGCCGTCCTCGGCGGGCAGGGTCGTCGGCGCCGGACTCGTCCTCGCCGGGCTGTTCGTCGGCGGACTGACCGCCAAGGACATGGGGTACGCGAACGGCCACCAGGGCGACGCGGGCACGCTCACCGTCCAGGAGTGCCGTACGCGGTTCGACCGTGTCGGCTCGTCCCACCACCGGCACGCACGGCCCGTCGTCACCTGCACCGGCACCTTCCGTGCCGACCGGGGCGGTGCGGAGGTCGAGGACGCGACGGCCGAGACCGGGGCCAAGTTCGAACCGGGCAAGCAACTGGCGGTCCAGAAGACGGCCCGTACGTTCGTCATGCTCGACGAGCAGTGGGTCTGGCGGAGCCTGGCGATCGTCTGCGTCTCGGTGTGCGCGATCGTGGCAGGGCTGTTCTGCCTGCTCACCGGATTCGGTACGCGTCGGGGGCCGGGATTCGGGGATGCCTGGCGCCGGGTGCCCGGTGGCGTCGTGGTCCGTGCCGTACTGGCCGGTATCGGCGGCCTGGCCGCCCTCGGCGCCGGTGCGGCGCTGCTCGTCGACGGGATCGTCTGATGCCGCCGCCGACGGCACGCCGTACGACGCACGCGTCACTCCGCCCCCTCGGCCGTGCCCTGGCGGCGGTGCCCAGCCGCCGCAACGCCGCCCGGCATGTGGTGGGGCGGGCCACCGGCCTCGTCCTGGTGGTGCTGGGGGTGATGGTCTGCGGGATCTCCGTCAAGGAGACGGCGCTGGCCGCCGGATATACGGGTACCCACGGGACGTACACCGTCGAGGAGTGCCACGAGCGCTACGCGACCGCCGGCAGCGGCCGCCACGGCAGCCGCACGGTCAGCTGTACGGGCACCTTCCGGGCGGAGCGGGACGGCGTGGACCGGGACGGTGCCGACCGGGAAGGCGGCGATGCCGGCCGGGAGGGCGCTGCTGCCGACCGGAACGGCGCCGGCGGAGTCAATCCGTTCGGGACGTTCCACCCCGACACGGTGTATCCGCCGGGCACCCGGGTCCCCGTACAGAGCGGTGACGGCGGAATGTATGTGACAGCCGGTTGGGAGCAGGCGTGGGGCGATGTCGCCGGGGTGTTCGTGTCGCTGCCGATGCTCTCGGCAGGCGCTTTCTGCCTGCTGACCGGCTTCGGCGCCCGCTGGGGCCGGCCGTTCGGCGACAGCTGGGACGGCCTGCCCGGCGGTACGGTGCTGCGCCCGCTGCTGCTGTCCGTCACCGGGATGGGCATCCTTGGTGCAGCCGTCTTTCTCTTTTTGCAGCATTACGGGTGACCCTCCGGACCGCCTGGCCGGCCGGGCGGGTACGTCCGGGCCGTAGGCTCGGCTCAACGCGCAAGCCCGTACACCCCGTGCGCGCGGCATGTCCGCCATGCCGATGCGCGCATCGCTCGTCCCGCACCTACGCACGCCCTTGGAAAGGATCGCTGACCATGGCAGCACAGTCGGAACACACCAGGTCAGGCGCGTCCCGTGAAGCCGGCGTGGGCGACGTGGCGGGTGCGGACGGGGTGAAGCGCGGCCTGGGACGGCTGATCGGGGTGGGCGTACTGCTGGCCGCGCTGCTGCTGATCGCGATCGGTGTCTACGTGGGCCCGTACTCGGTATGGGTGGACGGCAGCCCCGGCAAGATCACCGTGGAGGCCTGCGCCACGGATTACCACTACGCGAACAAGCAGCACTCGGGGAACCGTACGCGCGACATCCAGTGCTACGGCACGTTCCGGTCGGACGACGGCCGGACGAAGGACCTGAACGCCAGTGTCGACTCCTGGCACCGGTTCAAGGAGGGTGACCTGATCGAGGTCCGTCAGGTCGGCCGTTCCAGCTACGTCCAGCACAGCTGGAACCGGCTGGCCAACGGCGTGCTGTGCCTCTGTGGCGGACTGGTCGTCTTCGTCCTGGGCGTGCTCTGCACGGTGACCGGGTACCGCTTCCGGGGCGCCCCCACCTTCGACGACGCCTGGCGTTCGGTCGGCCCCGGCGTGCTGCGGACACTGATGGTGGGGCTGATGGCCGCCGGGCTGATCGGCGCGGTGCTGTCCGGGGCGGTGCTCTTCTTCACGTAGCGGGGGCGGGTGCGGGGGACGGGTGGGAGCCCGGAGGTCTCGCTCGCTACGGCCGCGCCGCCTCCCGCACCAGGAATGCGAACGCAGCCGTACGGCGCCGAACAGCCGTCCCGTACCATTCCCGCTCATGGACGCACCCGCCGATGAACAGCCCCTGCCCACACGCCGCGTGAACCTGACGCCTCGTCAGGCCCGGCGGGTTCGGATCGTTCTGGCCTCCGTGCTGATGGCCGCGATGGCGGCCGTGCTCGTGGTCCGCCTCGCGAGCCGAACATCCGTCCTGGTGGTGGGGGTGTACGGCGCCGCGCTGATCCTGTGCGGGGTCGTGATCGAGCTGAGCCGGAACGGGCGTACGCGACTGGGCACCTGGCTGCTGGGCGTCGGGCTGGCGGCTGCCCTCGCCGCGGACTGGCTGCTGCTGCCCTGAGCCGTGCACTGGACGGTGATGGGTGCCGATCGCGCCACATGTGTCGCGGCGTCCGTCAACAGGCGGGTCGACGACGCCGTAGGCGTTGCCCACCTCCGCCGGCGGCCGCCGCTGACCGGTCACCGGATCGGCCTTGGGCGGCGGCGGAACGGCCCATACCGCTCAGCCGAGGTCGAACTCCTCCACGCTGGCCTGGCGCGGTGGGCCCTGGTGCCCCTCCGGGGTGAGCCAGCGGTCGGCGGGGGCCCGGGCCTGCGCCTGGGTGGTCACGTGCGGTCTCCTACATGGCCGTACGGGGCGGCGGGGGCGTCGACTGGTGGGGCGGGGATGGGGACGGAGGGCGCGGCGGGGGCCGGTGCCGTGTCCGTACCGATCGGATCCGGTACGGGGGCGGTCACGGGCGTCGGCAGCGGAATCCGCAGCGCCTTGACGCCGCGCGCCGTGGCGACGACGAGGACACCCTCGGGGGAGAGGCCGGCGCCGGTGAAGGGGAGGTCGCTGATGAGGTCGGCAACCACCTCCGCACGCTGCCGGTCCCACACCTGGAGGTGGTCCGCTCCGCGGCTCAGCGTGAGCGGTGCCGCTGCCCGTATGCCGTCCGAGGGGTACAGAATCTGCGCCGGATCGGCGTCCACGAGCCCCGGGCCCGGCAGCTGATGGACGAGCACGGCGGAACCACCCGCGAGGCCCGTGCGGGAGTCGGGTGTGCCCTCAGGGACGGTGAAGACTGCGACCGGCAGCGCGGCGGGGGCCGGATTCCCGGCTGCGGGGGCCTGCGGCAGGCTGCCGGCCGTCACGTCGGTGACTCCGGACAGCGGCATGCTCCACAGTGTGCGCCACGGCAGGCCGAGGCCGAGCGCGTGCACCGCTTCCGCGTACGGACCGAGGCCGTCCTCGACGAAGGCCGTCTCCAGGAGCGCCGCCCGCGTCACGACGGACGTGCCGGGCCGGGTGAGCAGCGGGGCCGTCCGCAGGTACGTACGGGCGGGAGCGCCGAGCGTTTCGTACGGCACGGCCTCGACCGCTGTGCGCAGCGGCACCGGGTCGGCGTGCGCGAACAGGCCGGGGTCGGTGAGCAGTTGCGGGAGCAGGCCGGCGTCCAGAGTGTGCGCGGCGAGGTGGTCGCGGACGTACGGGTCGGCGCGGGACCAGTCCTGCTCGGGCACGGCCTCCAAGAGAGCCATGGAGATACGTGTCTGCGCGTCGCGCGGGTCGGCCAGGCCCGCACGCACCTCCTCCGCGACAGCGGGGTGCACGAGGCGCAGCAGCCGACGGCCACCGACACCCCCGGTATCCCGGGAGGCTGGTGCGGGAGCCTCGCCGTCCTGCTCGGACGGTTCGACGAACGGTTCCGCCAGCGGCATTCCCTCCGCGACCTCCCGGCTCATGTCCCGCCCGGCGACGGCGGAGGCCAGCGGCTCCCACAGCCCGACAGGCAGCCCGCGCCCTTCGGCGAGCGCCAGTGGAGCCAGCAACAGCCGCAGCGTCTGCGGATCGGCGCCCAGCCGCCGCGCGTGCAGGTCCAGCGCCTCGCCCACACTGCCCGGCAGCTGCGACACGTCGGCCGGGCCGAAGTCTTCCGGCCGCATCAGGACACACCGCACGGCGAGTTGCGCGGTCAGCCGGCTGCCGTCGGCGCGCTCCGCGACGGCCTCGGCGAGCGCCCGGCGCACCCCGGGATCTTCGGTGTACGGCAGTGCCGGAGCCCCGGCCCTCGGAGTGAGCGCCTTCTCCACCTGGCGGACCAGCCCCTCGGGGTCGGCCCAGCGCGGCTCGTCGAGATCGATGACCTGCCCCTGGCCGGACGGCAGCGACGCGATCACCTCGGCGGCCAGCGCACGCGGCACGTCGGCGAGCAGTTGCACCGTTCCGGTCTCGGCCAGCGGCTTCAGCACGTCCCGTACGAGACGGGCGGGCTCGTCGGCGGCCCGCACCGGGCCGGCCCGGTCGACGTCCGGGACGACGACCGTCACCGGGTCGGCAGAAGCGGCCAGTTCGGGGACGATGTCCGCGCCGCGGACGGCGTCCAGGCCGTAATGCCCGGCGATGGTCCACAGCACCTCGTCCGCGGTCCGGCCCTCGGGCTCCGGCACGGCGGGCGCGGGCAGGTCGGGCGGCACGGTCGTCGGGTCCAGGTCGTCCAGCGGCAGGCGCTTGCGGCCCTCCGGATCGCACAGCATGAGGAATCCGGCGACCAGGTGTGAACACCCGCTGCCGGGGCTCCCGGTGAGCACGACGACCCGGGGCGCGCCGGGCCACTGCATACGCCAGGCGGCGAGCGCACGCAGGACGGCGGTACGGCCGCCGATGTGCGGATGCGGCGCGTAACCCCCCGTACTGCTGTGCTCCTCGCCCGAGGCGTACATGACTTCCTCGTCCCCCATGAATTCTTCGCCCTCCACCGTCGCGGATCGCCGCGTGCGCCGGCCGGCCGATCTGCCGTGCTGACCGTGCTGTTTGCGATCTCCGCGCGGCGAACGCCGCTTGCTCGCGCTCCCCGCGCCGTCCGTACTCCGTTCCTCGACTCCCGGCTGATCCTACGATCCGGCACTGACACCGGCACCGCTCTTCGCCGAGGCCCAGGTCAGCCCGTGGGCGGTGGCCCGAAGCCGCCCTGTGGCGGGGGATACCCGCCGGGAGCCGGATATCCGCCGGGGGCCTGGAACCCGCCTGGCGCCGGATACCCCGGAGGCGCCTGCTGCCCCTGGTATCCGGGATGTCCCTGGTGTCCCGGAGGTCCCTGAGGCCCCTGATATCCGCCGGGCCCCGGAGCACCAGGCACAGGCCCGCCGACAGCCCCGTACGCGGGCCCACCCATGGGCCCACCCACGGGTCCTGGCATCCCGGGAACCGCGTACCCAGGCCCCGGCATCCCCGATATCCCCGGCACCCCCGGCTGGACCGGCACCCCGGGCCGCCCCATCAGCACCAGCACCAGCACCGAACCGACCAGCTCCATCAGCATCAGTGCCCGGCTCAGCAGCGCGCCGCCCGGCGCCGCGTCACCCAGTTCGAAGAGCGTGCCGGTGCGGAGGTAGCCGCACATCCCCAGGAGGGCGACCGGCAGCAGGGCCAGCGCCAGCCCGAGGGCGAAGCCGCGGGCGGAGACCCGGCGGGTGGCGGCCAGCAGGGCGCCGGCCGCGCACAGCGGGAGGAAGGTCAGCCAGGCCCAGCCGGGCGCCGGCCCCAGCAGACCCACGAGCAGGCCGCGGCCGGTGAACAGGACGTCCAGCGGCACCCCGTACCCGCTGCCGAGGGTCTGCACCAGCATGTAGCAGATCCAGCCCACCCAGAAGAGCGTGAGCGTGCCCAGCGCGATCGCGGACACGGGGCCTGCGGGGCCGCCGGGGCGTACCGGAGGCAGGCCGGGCGCCGAGCCGGGGCGCGGCCAGGCCCGGATGCCGGCCGGCAGGACGATGGCCGCGACGAGGGCCAGCGGCACCAGGGCGCCCGCGGAGAGGAAGACCGCCGTGAGGGTGGAGTCGTCGACGTCGCCCGCGCCGAGGAACCAGCGGTTGGTCGAGGTGTGGTTGCCGGTGCTGACGGTGGCCTGTGCCCGCAGGGAGAACGTCATCGCCGTCGCCACCGCGAGCAGGCCGCCGGCCGGCCGCCGCCCGGCGAACGCGGCCCCTACGGCGGCGCCTTGCAGCAGGGCCAGGCCCACCTCGTACGGAGTCGTGACCGGATAGGCGGCCGCCGTGGCGCCACCCGGACCGGAAGAGCCGGCGGAACCGCCGGAAGCGGGTGACGCGCCCCCGGTCCACACATCCCACAGCACGCCGGGGCCGAGCGTCACAAGATCGTGGCCGAGCCAGTACAGAGTGTGCAGGAGGAAAAGCAGGCACAAGGTGCCCGCCGTGATCCGCGCGCCCTTACCGAGCACCCGAATATGTGGCATTTTGCTCCGCTCTCTCCCGCGTGCGCTTCTCCGGCACGCGAACGCGCACGATAGCAATGCCGGTCAAGATCCCATCAGGAACCGACAAGTGTCATCAAGGCGTGATCACATACCGGTGAATGCGGTCAACGCAGACCGGGAGAACGGACCGGACAAGCGGGAAAATAGGATGCCGAGTCAGGGCCCGTGATGACCATGGCATCGATGGCATCGAAGGCATCGAACGCGCCGAAAGGGCCGAGCCGGACCGAATCCCGTTCCCGTATGCCGTACGAACGGCCAAGAGGCCCGGCCGCCGACAGCCGGGCCCATGGGGTCAGTCCCGGTGGCTCGTGCCGCCCCGGCCGCCCCGGCGCGGCCCCGTCACGATGGCGCCCGAGGGCCCGTCGCGCTCGGCGCGCTCCTGGTCCTCCTTCGCCTCCTGCTCCTGCTGCCACTTCGCGAACTGCTCGCGGGAAGCCTCCCGCTCGGCCTGCGTCTGGTTCTCCGCCGCCCGCCGCATTTCGTGCATACGGTCGCCGATGGCACCCATGTACTCCTCGGACTGGATGGCGTCCTTCATGCCGATACGCCCGGAGAGCACCTCCTTGGCCATCTCCTGGAGCTTTCCGCCGACATTGGGGTTGGTGGCCAGTGTCTGCAGGGCCTTGCGCAGCCGGTGCGCCTGCTCGGGGTCCTGGGCGACGTCCATCAGATCCTCGTCCTGGATCTGCCGCTCATTGCCCATGCCGCTGATACCGCTCATGTCTTCTGCCCCCTGTGAACTCGGTGGCACAGCAACCGCGTGTGCTGCACCGGCGTCCTGAGTCTAATGACGGATCCGAACGATGCGTCAAGGAGGGTTGTTGGCATTGCGGGATATTGGTCCCTTTTCCCGCCCCGTGATGCCGTCCCGCCGCTTCGGACGCGGCGGTCGGCCGCTATCCGGGTGTGCTAGACCTGGGGCCTTGTCCGGCAGGCCGCCGCGCTTTCGAGCCGCGTCATTCGAGCTGCGCCAATCAATTCGGGGAGAAAAGATGTCAGACGAGGTCCGGATCAGTACCGAGGAGCTGCACAAGCTCGGTACCAAGTTCGAGATATCCGCGGACGACCTGGGCCGTCAGCTGACCGCTTTCAGACGGCGCAGTGACGCCGAGGCGCTGTGCGACGGGTTCGGCTCACGTGAGGCGGCCGGGCCGTACCTGGAGCTGTACGAGCAGGCCGAACGCGCCCTGGACCAGCTGCGGGAGCGGCTGGCGGAGGTCGCCGGCGGCATCAGGGAGACCGCCGTGTCGACGGACGCGGCCGAGGAAGAGCTCGTCAAGACGATCCGGGGTGTCCAGTGACCGAGCAGCGCAACCCCCACGCCCTGCACGAGGCGGCGGCCGGCTGGCGGGACATGGGCAAGCACCTGGACGGCCTGGTACGGGACCTGGACCGGCACGTGGGCCAGGCCGCGGCCGCCAACTGGCACGGACCCGCGGGCGAGGCGTTCGCGGCGGAGTGGCACCGGCTCAAGCGGTCCGTCGACGAGACGCTGCCGGCCTTCGAACTGGCCGCGGCCGACCTGGAGAACGCCGCCTCCCAGGACGCCTCCCACAACAAGGGGGCGCACGCGGGCGCGGGCTCCGGCGCGCACGACTCCACACCGGCCGCCTCCCAGGACGACGGCTCGCAGTCGTCCGGTACGCAGACCGCATACGGCTTCATGGCCCTGGGCCAGCTCGCCACATCGCTGGGCGGCGCCTTCCGCGGCAAGGGCGGCAAGGGCGGCAAGGGGCAGCGGCCCCCGCTGACCGAGCACTGGGAGACCTCCGACGCACCCAAGGGGCCCGACCCCTTCGGTGCGCCGCAGGCCGGTGGCCCGAAGAGCGCGCGGGGCGGCGCGGGAGTGGCCAAGGGCGTACGTACGGGGGAGCCCCAGGCCGAGAAGGCCGACTCCGCAACCCCCTCCGATCCGGCCGCCCAGGCGTCCGGCACCTCCGGCACCTCCGGCACCTCCGGCACATCGGACAAGCAACAGGGCAAGGACGGGACCGGGGCCGAGGCCACGGCATCGGCCTCAAGCCAGGAGCAGGCGGCCGGAAAGCCGTCCGGAAGGTCGTCCGGGAAGCCATTCGACGCCCTGGAACAGTCCGCCATCGAGGACAAGGACGCCAAGAACCCGTCCCCCAACGTCCGCCGCCACGGCGCCTTCGGCTGAACCCGCACGGCCTCCCCCCACCCCCAGAAACGCACCAGGGCGCCCCTCCCAAAGGAGAGGCGCCCTGACGCTTTCCATGTGCGTACGGCACGGGGCTGTGCGCACAGCACGAAGAGCTGTTGCGTACGGCGCCGAAGAGACGTCGTACGCCCCCGCCCCTCAGCCGCTGTTCGCCGGCAGCCACCCGGTCTGCACCAGCTGCGCACCGCGCTTGCGCGTGATGAAGTGCGCACGTCCCGGCGTCAGGCTGGTCGCCTTGATGTTGCCCATCAGCGGACCCTCGCCCGGGTCGCCCGACAGGATCAGACCCTGGGCACCCAGCTCCTTCGTCCGCTGCATCACGGGCTCGAAGGAGGACCGTCCCGCACCCGAGGAGCTGCGCGCCAGGATCAGGCGCAGGCCCAGGTCACGGGCGAACGGCAGGTACTCAAGCAGCGGCTGCAGCGGGTTGCCGCTGCTGGTCGCCACCAGGTCGTAGTCATCCACGATCACGAACGCGTCCGGCAGGTCGTACCAGCTGCGGTTGCGCAGCTGTTCCGGTGTGACGTCCGGTCCCGGCATCCGGCGGCCCAGTGAACCGGCCAGTCCGGAGATGACTTCCTGGAGCTGCGGCCCCGCGGCGCAGTACTTGTACAGGTGGCTCTCGGGGACCTCGCCGAGCAGCGCGCGCCGGTAGTCGGAGACCACCATGAGCGCCTTGTCGGACGGGTAGCGCTCCGCGATCTGCTTGGTGATCAGACGCAGCAGCGAGGACTTGCCGGACTCGCTCTCGCCGTAGATGACCAGCAGCGGGTCGGTCTCGAAGTCGATGAACGCCGGGGACAGCGTCGTCTCGTCGACACCGATCGCGATGCCGTGCTCCGGGTAGTCGCTGCCCTTGGGCAGGTCGCTCGCGGGCAGCAGCGTCGGCAGCATCCGCACCTTCGGGGCGGGCGCGCCCTGCCAGTGCTCCTTGACGGTGGCCACCAGGTGCGCCATGCCGTCGCTGAGGCTCTCCGCCTCCTGGACGCCGTCGATACGGGGCAGCGCCGCCAGGTAGTCCAGCTTCTCGGGGGACAGACCGCGGCCGGGGCGGCCCATCGGCACGTTCTCCGCGCGCTTGCGGTCGAACTCCGACTCCATCGGGTCGCCGAGCCGCAGCTCGACGCGGTTCAGGAGCTGGTCGCGCAGGGCGGGGCGTACCTCGGTGTAGCGGGAGGCGCCGAGGATCAGGTGGATGCCGAAGCCCAGACCGCGGCTGGCGATGTCCAGTATGACCGGGTCGAGCTGTTCGTAGTCGGTCTTGAAGGTGCCCCAGCCGTCGATGACGAGGAAGACATCGCCCCACTTCTGGTCCGGGAACGTGCCGGCGGCGCGCCGCTGGCGGTAGGTGCCCATGGAGTCGATGGAGTTGGCGCGGAAGAACTCCTCCCGCTCGTTGAGGATGCCGACGACCTCGGCGACCGTACGGCGGACCTTCTCCGCGTCCAGCCGGGAGGCGACGCCGCCGACGTGCGGCAGCCCCTCCATGGCCAGCATGCCGCCGCCACCGAAGTCGAGGCAGTAGAACTGCACCTCGGCCGGGGTGTGGGTGAGCGCGAAGCCCGCCATGGCGGAGCGGATCAGCGTCGACTTGCCGGACTGCGGACCACCGACGACCAGGCCGTGACCGGCGCCCGCGGAGAAGTCCAGGTACATCACGTCGCGCCGCTGCTCGAACGGCTTGTCCACGAGTGCGACCGGCACGACCAGCTTGCCGAGCGCCGTGTACTCCGGGGCGTGCACGCCCCGCTCGGGCGTGACGGCGAGCGCCGGGAGCAGCTGGTTGACGGTGGGCGACTCGTCCAGCGGCGGCAGCCACACCTGGTGCGCCGGCGGGCCCTGGCCCTGCATCCGCTGGACGATCACGTCCAGGACGGTGTCGGCCAGCGCGTCGTCCTGCTGCTGGGTGAGCGACGGCTCCTCGGCGATGATCTCCTCGACGATCGGCGCCAGCACCGGCGACGCCGTGAACGGCACCGGCATCCGGTTCGTACGGCCGCCACCGCCGCCACCGCCGGCACCCGGGCCGCGGTACGGGCCGGACACGTACGCGGCCTTGAACTGCACCATCGTCTCGGTGTCGTACTTCAGGATGCCGGAGCCCGGCACGTTGGGCAGGTGGTACGCGTCCGGCACGCCGATCGCCGTACGGGACTCGGCGGCGGAGAAGGTCCGCAGACCCAGCCGGTAGGACAGGAAGGTGTCCAGGCCGCGCAGCTTGCCCTCTTCGAGGCGCTGCGAGGCGAGCAGCATGTGCACACCCATCGAACGGCCGATCCGGCCGATCTGGATGAACATGTCGATGAAGTCCGGCTTGGCGGTCAGCAGCTCGGAGAACTCGTCGAGCACCATCACCAGCGAGGGCAGCGGGTCCAGCGGGGCGCCGGCGGCACGTGCCTTCTCGTAGTCGGTGATGTTGGCGTAGTTGCCCGCCGAACGCAGCAGCTCCTGACGGCGCTGCAGCTCACCGGTGATCGAGTCGCGCATGCGGTCGATCAGGCTGACGTCGTCGGCCAGGTTGGTGATGACCGCGGCGACGTGCGGCATCTCGGACATACCGGTGAAGGTGGCGCCACCCTTGAAGTCCGCGAGGATGAAGTTCAGCGTCTCCGAGGAGTGGGTGACCGCGAGGGCGAGCACCAGGGTGCGCAGCACCTCGGACTTGCCGGAACCGGTCGCGCCGACGCACAGGCCGTGCGGGCCCATGCCCTCCTGGGAGGCCTCCTTGATGTCGAGCATGACGGGCTGGCCGTCCTTGTCGACACCGATCGGGACCCGCAGCCGCTCGTGCAGCGTGCGCGGGCGCCAGGTGCGCGAGACGTCCACCGAACCGGCGTCGCCGATGTTCATCAGGTCCGTGAAGTCCAGGTTGGACAGCAGCGGCTCCTCGCCGTCGGCGCCCGAACCGGCCCGCAGTGGCGCGAGCTGGCGGGCCAGCGACTCCGCCTCGGAGACCGACAGGGTGTCCACGGTGCCGTTGTAGACCGCGCCGCCCGCCGACTCCAGCACCAGCTTGCCCGGCCACACCTGGATGGCCAGGCCGCCCCGGATCTCGTCCAGGTCGCCCGGTACGACCTCCAGGATCGTTACGCCCTGGAGGCCCTCGGCCCCGGCGATCACCGAGTCCATCGGCACCTCGCCGGCGTCCAGCACCACCACGACGTGCGGGGCGTCGGTGACCGGGGTGCCCTGCGGGTTGAAGCGGCCGCGGCCCTCCAGGTCGTCGGCGAGCAGTTCCTCGATCTCGCCCAGGTCACCCACGACCAGCCGGCGGGTGCCGGCGCCGTCGGTGGTCTTGTCCTGTACGTGGGGCAGCCACTTGGTCCACTCCCACTCGGCCTGCGCGCCCGGCGCGGCCACCACGGCGATGACCAGGTCCTCCGGCGAGTGCAGGGTGCACAGCTGCGCGAGGATGGCGCGCGCCGACCCGTACACGGTGTCCGGGTCGCCCGAGACCGTCAGGTGGTAGAAGGCGCGCAGCGAGACCGCGAGCGGCAGCGAGTCCAGGTGCCCGTGCTTGTCGAGGAACTCTTTCATCGCGTGCGCGGTGAGCGGTTCCAGTTCGTCGACCGGCGCGGTTTCCGGGGCCTTCAGGGGAGTGGCCAGCTGCTGCGGGCCCAGTCCCATGCGTACCTGTGCGAAGTCCGGGTCGGACGCGCGGCGTTCCCAGACCCGTTTGCCTTCGGCGACGATCGACCACAATTGACCCGGATCCGGGTGGAGGAAAAGCTGCGCGTCACGCTGTTTGCGCGCGGTGCGCCGCACTTCCTTTCGCTTCTGTGCCAGGTATTTGAGGTAATCCTGGCGCTCCTGGAGCATTTGCCCGGAAGGCCCTTGCCGGGCCTTGACGATCTGGACAATAGCCATCGCGAGGGTGGAAACCACCATCACGCCGCCCATGATCTTCATGAACGGCTGGGTGCCCATGAACAGGAAACCTGCCGAACCCGCCATGCCCATCATCGGCATGAGGTTCATCAGCATGTTGTCCTCGCCCTCGCGAGGCAGCTCCGGCGGAGCTTCGAGCGTCAACTCCTCACCGGGGATATCAGGTGGAAGCGCGCGGGGCGGGCGCTTGACGATGACAACGCTCACCGAGGCATCAGTCCTTCATGCATCTCGCAGTCTCGGACCGCCCCCGTTGGTTCGACGGTCCCCCGGACCAAGTCCATGGCCCGACGCAGGCGTTGATCCTACTGTTAACAGTCAAGTGCCGGGGCGGGTGGGGCGGCGGCCTAATTGGGGGGTACGCTGACGCCTCGCGAGCGCGCCCAAGGCCCCGTAACGACGTCCCTTATATAAGGCACGGTGGCGGCGCCCCTATATATAAGGCACGCACGCGACAAACTGCCCAACGGATAGGGGGAACCGCCAGGTGAGCACGACTACAGGCACCGGCTTCTGCCGGGTCACAGTCGCCGCGCCGGACGCACGGATCGACGTGGCACTGCCGGAGGATGTCGCACTCGTCGATATTTATCCGGAGATCCTGCGACTCTCCGGCCAGTCCCAGGCGGAGGGCGCCCCCACCGGATACCACCTGGTACGCCGGGACGGCACCGTCCTGGACGCCGGGCAGTCCCTCGCCCAGCAGCGCATCCTCGACGGCGACCTGCTCCTGCTGCGGCCGTTCGCCGAGTCGCTCCCGCTGCCGGTCTTCGACGACGTCTCGGACGCCGTCGCCTCCGCGGTCAAGCGCAACCGCAACCGGTGGAGCGACGACCTCATGAACATCGTCGGCCTCACCGCCGGCGTGCTGCTGCTCGTCATGATGGCGTTCGCCCTGTGGTTCTCGAACCCGGTCGACCGCGACATGCACCGGCTGCCCGGCATCATCGCGGGCGTCACCGGCATCGTCCTGGTCGCCCTGTCCGGCGTACGGGCCCGGGTCTACGACGACCATGCCTCGTCCATCGCGCTGGGCCTGGCCGCACTGCCGCACCTGCTGCTCGCCGGCTCCGGGATCATGCCGACCGCCGCCGGCGAGGGTCCGGGGCGTCTCCAGTTCCTGGTCGGCTGCGTGACCGTACTGATCGCGTCGGTGCTCCTGGTGGTGCTGCTGCCGCGCGGCGACGCGCCCTTCGTGGCCGCGGCCTTCCTGGCCAGCATCGGCACCCTCGCGGTGTTCGCCTCCATCCTCACCGAGGCCGAGCCGCGCGAGGTCGCCGCGGTCACCGCCATCGTCGCCATTGCCGTCGTCGCCTGGCTGCCCGGCCTGTCCTCGCGCTTCGCCAGGCTGCCCATCGGCTACAAGTCGCCCGATCAGATCGCCGCCGGACCGCACAACGACGGCGAGCAGGCCGCGACGACCGAGTCGGTCGACTTCGTCAAGATCGGCAACCAGGCCAAGCGCGGCCACGAGCTGCTGCTCGGCCTGGTCGCGGGCTGCTCCGCGCTGGTCGTCGGCGCCGCCGGCGTCGTCCTCGGCTTCTCCGACAACAGCTGGGCGCAGCTGCTGGCGCTGGCCGCGGGCATCACCGTCATGCTGCGGGCCCGGCTCTTCGACTACACCGCGCAGGTCGCCTGCCTGACGATCGCCGGCATCCTGACGATCGTGCTGCTCATCCTGGGCGTCGCGCTGCACCCGCCGATCGACATCCTCACCGACCTCGCGCGCTTCGGTGACTCCGGCCCGCTCAACATCCGTACGGTCTGGTTCTCCAGCAGCATCGCGGCCGGCGCCGCGCTCCTGGTCGGAGTGGGTCTGATCGTCCCGCGCAAGGGCGTCACCCCCTTCTGGGGCCGCGTCTTCGACATCTTCGACGGCGTCGTCCTGCTGTCGCTGGTGCCGCTGTGCCTGGCGGTACTGGACGTGTACGGCACCGTACGCGGCCTGACCGGCTCCTCGTAGGGGCCGCGAAAAGCTCCTCGTACGGGTGACCCGCCCACAACAGGGGGTCACCCGTCCGCACGGCCCTCCGACCACCCGGTCGGGGGGCTGTTTTCAGCTGGTACTCTGGGTGACGGCCTTCGCTGAGTCATCCAAGATCCCCTGTGAAGCAAATCCAGGGGCGCTCGCGGGCCCGATGGATCCCTAGAGGAGTACGCGTGTCGCTCGACGCCGCCACGAAGAAGCAGATCATGGCCGAGTTCGCCACCAAGGAGGGCGACACCGGCTCCCCCGAGGTCCAGGTCGCGATGCTGTCCCGCCGCATCTCGGACCTGACCGAGCACCTCAAGGTCCACAAGCACGACCACCACTCGCGCCGTGGTCTGCTGCTCCTGGTCGGCCAGCGTCGCCGCCTGCTGCAGTACCTGGCGAAGAAGGACATCACGCGCTTCCGCGCGCTGGTCGAGCGCCTGGGCATCCGCCGCGGTGCGGCGGGCGCCAAGTAGGACGACGTGAAGGGAGCGGTTCCCACACCCGGGGGCCGCTCCCTTTGCCGTACGCACCGGACGTTCGGTCCACTGCCTGGTGGACCGGAGCTTTGTAGTCTGGTCCCATAACGCCATAGCGAAGAGGTGGAGCGCCTTTCAGCCGCCGGTCCTCGGTAGTGGCCCCCGGAAGGCGCGCGGACGAACCGCGCGACCCCGTATCCGGGTGCTTCGATCGAAGACCGGCCCGCAACCCCGGCGCTCCACCGACGAAGGTCCACCGCCACACGGGCGGTGGACGCAGACGAGGAGATATCCCTGGTGGAGAACGAGACCCACTACGCCGAAGCCGTCATCGACAACGGCTCCTTCGGCACCCGCACCATCCGCTTCGAGACGGGCCGCCTGGCCAAGCAGGCCGCCGGCTCCGCCGTCGCGTACCTGGACGACGACACCATGGTGCTGTCGGCCACCAGCGCGTCCAAGACGCCCAAGGACCAGCTCGACTTCTTCCCCCTGACGGTGGACGTCGAAGAGCGCATGTACGCGGCCGGCAAGATCCCCGGCTCCTTCTTCCGCCGTGAGGGCCGGCCCTCCGAGGACGCGGTCCTCACCTGCCGCCTGATCGACCGGCCGCTGCGCCCCTCCTTCAAGAAGGGCCTGCGCAACGAGATCCAGATCGTCGAGACGATCATGGCCCTCAACCCCGACCACCTCTACGACGTGGTCGCCATCAACGCCGCCTCCTGCTCCACGCAGCTGGCCGGCCTGCCCTTCTCCGGCCCGATCGGCGGCACCCGTGTCGCGCTGATCAACGGCCAGTGGGTCGCCTTCCCGACCCACACCGAGCTGGAGAACGCGGTCTTCGACATGGTCGTGGCCGGCCGGGTCCTCCCGGACGGCGACGTCGCGATCATGATGGTCGAGGCCGAGGCCACCGAGAAGACCATCCAGCTGGTCAAGGACGGCGCCGAGGCCCCCACCGAGGAGGTCGTCGCCGCCGGTCTGGAGGCCGCCAAGCCCTTCATCAAGGCGCTGTGCAAGGCCCAGTCGGACCTGGCCGCCAAGGCCGCGAAGCCGGTCGGCGAGTTCCCGGTCTTCCTCGACTTCCAGGACGACGTCCTGGAGGCGCTGACCGCCGCCGTCAAGGGCGAGCTGTCCCAGGCGCTGACCATCGCGGGCAAGCAGGACCGCGAGGCCGAGCTGGACCGCGTCAAGGCCGTGGCCGCCGAAAAGCTGCTGCCGCAGTTCGAGGGCCGCGAGAAGGAGATCTCCGCCGCCTACCGCGCGCTGACCAAGTCCCTCGTGCGTGAGCGCGTCATCAAGGACAAGGTCCGCATCGACGGCCGTGGCGTGACGGACATCCGTACGCTCGCCGCCGAGGTCGAGGCGATCCCGCGGGTGCACGGCTCGGCGCTGTTCGAGCGTGGCGAGACCCAGATCCTGGGCGTCACCACCCTGAACATGCTCCGCATGGAGCAGCAGCTGGACACCCTCTCCCCGGTGACCCGCAAGCGCTACATGCACAACTACAACTTCCCGCCGTACTCGGTCGGTGAGACCGGCCGCGTGGGCTCGCCCAAGCGCCGCGAGATCGGCCACGGCGCGCTCGCCGAGCGCGCCATCGTGCCGGTGCTGCCGACACGCGAGGAGTTCCCGTACGCCATCCGCCAGGTCTCCGAGGCGCTGGGCTCCAACGGCTCCACCTCGATGGGCTCGGTCTGCGCCTCGACGATGTCGCTGCTGAACGCCGGTGTGCCGCTCAAGGCCCCGGTCGCCGGTATCGCCATGGGCCTGATCTCCCAGGAGATCGACGGCAAGACGCACTACGTCGCCCTCACCGACATCCTCGGTGCGGAGGACGCGTTCGGCGACATGGACTTCAAGGTCGCCGGTACGAAGCAGTTCGTCACCGCCCTGCAGCTGGACACCAAGCTGGACGGCATCCCGGCGTCCGTGCTGGCCGCGGCCCTCAAGCAGGCCCGCGACGCCCGTCTGCACATCCTCGACGTGATGAACGAGGCGATCGACGTTCCGGACGAGATGTCCCCGAACGCGCCGCGCATCATCACCGTCAAGATCCCGGTGGACAAGATCGGTGAGGTTATCGGCCCCAAGGGCAAGATGATCAACCAGATCCAGGAGGACACCGGCGCCGACATCACGATCGAGGACGACGGCACCATCTACATCGGTGCCGCCGACGGCCCGGCCGCCGAGGCCGCCCGCGCCACGATCAACGGCATCGCCAACCCGACCATGCCGGAGGTCGGCGAGCGCTACCTGGGTACGGTCGTCAAGACCACCACCTTCGGTGCGTTCGTCTCCCTGCTCCCGGGCAAGGACGGTCTGCTGCACATCTCGCAGATCCGCAAGCTGGCCGGCGGCAAGCGCGTCGAGAACGTCGAGGACGTGCTCGCCGTGGGCTCCAAGGTCCAGGTGGAGATCGCCGAGATCGACCAGCGCGGCAAGCTGTCGCTGGCCCCGGTCATCGAGGGCGAAGACGACGAGGCGAAGGACGACGCCGCCAAGTGACGTCCCGTAGCTCACGGACGACGGCCCGCACCTCTTCGGAGGGGCGGGCCGTCGCCCGTACCCAAACGCTTCTCAAGGGGACGGGCGGCGCCGGCACGGTCCGCAAGACGGTCCTGCCCGGCGGCCTGCGCGTCGTCACCGAGACCCTGCCCTCCGTCCGCTCCGTCACCTTCGGCATCTGGGCCAACGTCGGCTCCCGCGACGAGACCCCCTCGCTGAACGGCGCCACCCACTACCTGGAACACCTGCTCTTCAAGGGCACCAGGAAGCGCAGCGCGCTCGACATCTCCGCCGCCATCGACGAGGTCGGCGGCGAGATGAACGCGTTCACGGCGAAGGAGTACACCTGCTATTACGCGCGGGTGCTGGACACCGACCTGCCGCTCGCCATCGACGTGGTCTGCGACATGCTGACCGGCTCGCTCATCGAGTCCGCCGACGTCGACGCCGAGCGCGGCGTGATCCTCGAAGAGATCGCGATGACCGAGGACGACCCGGGCGACTGCGTGCACGATCTGTTCGCGCACACCATGCTCGGTGACACGCCCCTCGGCCGCCCGGTCCTGGGCTCCGTCGACACGGTCAACGACCTCACCCCCGAGCGCATCCGCCGCTTCTACAAGAAGCACTACGACCCGACCCGCCTGGTCGTCGCCGCCGCCGGCAACGTCGACCACGCCAAGGTCGTCCGCATGGTCCGCGCCGCCTTCGAGAAGGCCGGTGCCCTCGGCCGTACGGACGCCACCCCGGTGGCCCCGCGCGACGGCTCCCGCACCCTCCGCACGGCGGGCCGCGTGGAGGTGCTCAACCGCAGGTCCGAGCAGGCCCACGTGATCCTCGGCGTCCCGGGCCTGGCCCGGACCGACGACCGCCGCTGGGCCATGGGCGTCCTGAACACCGCCCTCGGCGGCGGCATGAGCTCCCGTCTCTTCCAGGAGGTACGGGAGAAGCGCGGCCTGGCCTACAGCGTGTACTCGTACACCTCCGGATACGCCGACTGCGGCCTGTTCGGCGTGTACGCGGGCTGCCGCCCGAACCAGGTCGACGACGTCCTGAAGATCTGCCGCGACCAGCTCGACCAGGTCGCGGCCGAAGGCCTCACCGACGACGAGATCCGCCGCGCGATCGGGCAGCTGCGCGGTTCGACGGTGCTCGGCCTGGAGGACACCGGCGCGCTGATGAACCGCATCGGCAAGAGCGAGCTGTGCTGGGGCGCCCAGATGTCGGTCGACGACATGCTGGCCCGGATAGCGGCGGTCACCCCGGACGAGGTACGGGAACTCGCCCGCGATGTACTGGGACAGCGTCCGTCGCTGTCCGTCATCGGCCCGCTGAAGGACCGGCAGGCGGCCCGGCTGCACGACGCGGTCGCCTGACCGTCCGTACCGGCGTACCCACGGGTACAGGAAAAGAGAGAGCGGGAAACGATGAGCAAGCTGCGCGTGGCCGTACTGGGCGCCAAGGGCCGCATCGGCTCCGAGGCCGTACGGGCCGTCGAGGCCGCCGAGGACATGGAACTGGTCGCGGCCCTCGGCCGGGGCGACAAGCTGGCGGCGCTGACCGAGGCCGGTGCCCAGGTCGCGGTCGAGCTGACCCACCCCGACGCGGTCATGGAGAACCTGGAGTTCTGCGTCGGCAACGGCATCCACGGCGTCGTCGGCACCACCGGCTGGACCGAGGAGCGCCTCGGGCAGCTGCGCACCTGGCTGGACGCGTCGCCCCGCACGGGCGTGCTCATCGCCCCGAACTTCTCCATCGGCGCGGTACTGACCATGCGGTTCGCGCAGCAGGCGGCCCGGTTCTTCGAATCGGCCGAGGTCATCGAGCTGCACCACCCGAACAAGGCGGACGCCCCCTCGGGCACCGCGGCCCGCACGGCCAAGCTGATCGCCGAGGCCCGCGCCGCGGCGGACTGCCCGCCGCAGCCGGACGCCACGAGCAGCGCGCTGGACGGCGCCCGCGGCGCGGACGTGGACGGCATCCCCGTCCACTCCGTACGGCTGCGGGGCCTCCTGGCCCACCAGGAGGTGCTGCTCGGCGGAGTGGGGGAGACCCTCACCATCCGCCACGACTCGCTCCACCACAGCAGCTTCATGCCGGGCATCCTGCTCGGCGCGCGCCGCGTGGTGACCACTCCCGGCCTGACCATGGGCCTGGAGAACTTCCTCGACCTGGACTGACGGGCAGAACCGACCGTGCGAGCAAAGATCACCTACTGCGTCCTCGCGGCGATCCTGGTCGTCTACTTCGTCCTCGTCGGCAGCCGCGGCGTCCTGCTCATCGAGCAGGGCACCGTGCTGACCGTCGCGTTCGGCGTCGCCGTCCTGATCCTGCCGTTCATCGGACTGTGGTTCCTCTGGCACACCACCCAGTTCGCCCGCAAGGCCGGCCGCCTCGCGCGCGAGCTGGAGGCCGAGGGCGGGCTGCCGGTCGACGAGCTGAAGCGCACCCCGGGCGGCCGCATCGACCGGGACTCCGCCGACGAGGTCTTCGACCGGCGGCGCGCCGAGACCGAGCGGGCGCCGGAGGACTGGCGCACCTGGTTCCGGCTGGCGGTCGCCTACCACGACGCGCGGGACACCCCGCGGGCCCGTAAGGCGATGCAGCGGGCCATCGCCCTGCATGAGGGCAAGCCCGTACGGGCCTGAAACGAGAAAGCCCGTACGGGTTCGAACCGTACGGGCACGAGCGTCCACCGGGGCCGGTTCCGATCCAGGAGCCGGCCCCGTTCGGCGTCCGCTACCGGTGGTACTCCGCCGCCCACGCCTCCAGCACGTCAGCGGCCAGCTCGAACGCCTCGGGGCGGGCCAGGAAGTCCCCGTTGTGGTCCGTGACGAGTGTCCGCAGCGAGGCGCCGCCCCGGCGGTCGACGACCAGCGCCTGGCCCTGCACCGTGCGCGGCAGGCCCAGCCAGCGCACCGGCCGCTGGACGGTACGGACGGCGGCGACCTCGCTCCAGCGCAGCGTCGTCGTGCGCAGCAGCTCCACCTGTCGCAGACCGTGGGCGCTCACCCACACCCCCACCCGCAGGAAGCGCAGCGCGAGCGCGATGATCAGGACGGCCATGCCGGTGCAGATGGCGGCGGCGGGCAGCGCGCCCGCGGCGACGATGATCACCGTGGACAGCAGCACGAACGAGGCCAGCAGCAGAAGGACGGCCGCCGCCCCCACCCGTCCGGGACCCGGACGGTAGGGACGGCGCCAGTGGTCGCGCCCCGCGTGGGGCAGCGGGCCGGCTTCGGCGGCCTGGTCGTCGAGGTCGCGGTCGGCCGTCAGGATGGTCAAGGGCACGGCGGGTCCTCACTCCAGGCACGCAGACGAAGGCTGTGACCGGTGAGGTTATCGAGACTTACGTGCCGGAACCACTCCGTGCCGGGCGGCACGCGCGGCGAACGCACGTGGGCCGCCCGGCCGGATCAGCGGCCGTGCGACGCCTCGGACTGGTGCGTGCCGACGCCACCGGTCTCCTGCTGGAGCGCCGGGACGCCGAGCGCCAGGGCCCCGGCGAGACCGCCGACGACCATCAGGCCGATCAGCGACCGGCCCGCGAGCTGGGCACGACTGACGCGTTCTCGGGGCGGGGGCGCGACATTGCTGCGGAACCGGTCTGCCTCGGCGACAAAGGCGAACGGCACTGGCTCTCGCCGGCGGAACATGAGCGGGCTCTCCTTGGAACCTCGAAGTGGGCACTGTCACAGGGTTAGACGACTGTCGCGTCCGTTTGGTGCCCGTTTTCTGCAAGTTCTGTGAAAAAAATCAACCACAGGACGAGCCGGGCGCAACAGAGTCCGTTTTTGTACGGTACGCGGTATCCCGTCGCATTCCCCGGACTGTCGGTGGCGGGCCGTAGGCTGGGGCGCGCCACGAGGAATGAACGGAAGGAACCGTCGGTGTCCCCTACCCCCGCCGAGAGCATCGAAAGCTCCGAAGGCACAGCCCCCAGCTTCCGGAGCGAGGTGACGGTCGAGCTGGTCAAGCACAGCGCCGCGGACAGTGACGTGCTGTGGGCGGCCCGTGTCTCCACCGCGGGCGAGCAGTCGCTGGAGGAGCTGCAGAAGGACCCGGAGCGCTCCAAGGGCCTGATCAACTACCTGATGCGGGACCGGCACGGCAGCCCCTTCGAGCACAACTCGATGACCTTCTTCATCAGCGCGCCGATCTTCGTCTTCCGTGAGTTCATGCGGCACCGCGTCGGCTGGTCGTACAACGAGGAGTCCGGCCGCTACCGCCAGCTGGAGCCGACCTTCTACGTCCCCTCCGAGTCCCGCAAGCTGGTCCAGCAGGGCCGCCCCGGCAAGTACGAGTTCGTCGAGGGCACCCCCGAGCAGCACGCGCTCACCGGCAAGGTCATGGAGGACTCCTACCGCCGGGCGTACGAGGCGTACCAGGAGATGCTGGCCGCCGGCGTCGCCCGCGAGGTCGCCCGCGCGGTCCTGCCGGTCGGTCTGTTCTCGTCCATGTACGCGACCTGCAACGCCCGTTCGCTGATGCACTTCCTCGGCCTGCGTACGCAGCACGAGCTGGCGGCGGTGCCGTCCTTCCCGCAGCGCGAGATCGAGATGGTCGGCGAGCAGATGGAGGCCCACTGGGCCCGGCTGATGCCGCTGACCTACGCCGCGTTCAACGCCAACGGCCGTATCGCCCCGTAAGGCCCCGCGCCCGGCGGCGGCGCGCCGGACCGGTGTGCGGACCGGCCGCCGCCCGCCGGAGCCGTAGCGGACCGCACAGACGTGCCCAGTGTCCGTATTGCGGCATTTTGGGAAGTTCATCTACGCTGAAGAAACGGACCCGGCACTGCTTGAACCCCCGAGCAAGCAGTGCCGGAGTCCACATCCCGGCTCCCCAGGGGCGCGACCCGAGGTGAGCTACGAGTAGCGTGGTGCCCATGGCTCCGACTTCCACACCGCAGACCCCCTTCGGGCGGGTGCTGACCGCCATGGTCACGCCGTTCACGGCGGATGGCGCTCTCGATCTCGACGGCGCGCAGCAGCTCGCCGCGCACCTCGTGGACTCCGGCAACGACGGTCTCATCGTCAACGGCACCACCGGTGAGTCCCCGACCACCAGCGATGCGGAGAAAGCCCAGCTGGTACGGGCCGTGGTGGATGCGGTCGGAGACCGGGCCTTCGTCGTCGCCGGAGCCGGCACCAACGACACCGATCACAGTCTGCAGCTGGCCCGCGCCGCGCGCGACGCCGGCGCGCACGGCCTGCTCGCCGTCACGCCGTACTACAGCAAGCCCCCGCAGGAAGGTCTCTTCCGGCACTTCACCGCCATCGCGGACGCCACCGACCTGCCGGTCATGCTCTACGACATCCCCGGCCGCAGCGGTGTCCCGATCAACACCGAGACCATGGTGCGCCTTGTCGAGCACCCGCGCATCGTCGCCAACAAGGACGCCAAGGGCGACCTCGGCCGCGCCAGCTGGGCCATCGCCCGCTCCAACCTCGCGTGGTACAGCGGCGACGACATGCTCAACCTCCCGCTGCTGTCCGTCGGCGCCGTCGGCTTCGTCTCGGTCGTCGGCCACGTCGTGACGCCGGAGCTGCGCGCCCTGCTCGACGCCCACCTGCACGGCGACGTCACCAAGGCCACCGAGATCCACCAGAAGCTGCTGCCCGTCTTCACCGGCATGTTCCGCACCCAGGGTGTCATCACGACCAAGGCCGCGCTCGGCCTCCAGGGCCTGCCCGCCGGGCCGCTGCGCCTGCCGCTGGTGGAACTGTCCGCCGAGGAGACCGAACAGCTCAAGCGCGATCTCGCCGCCGGCGGGGTACAGCTGTAACCACAGACTTCACAACTGAACACGGAAAACAACCGCCAAACCGCAAGTGCACGAATGTCATGCGCGCCACGTGTGCCCCAGGGCGACGTGGCGCGTGTGGTGAGGAGAGTCTTTTGAGTCATCCGCATCCTGAGCTCGGCGCGCCGCCGAAGCTCCCCAAGGGCGGCCTGCGCGTCACCCCCCTCGGCGGCCTGGGTGAGATCGGCCGCAACATGACGGTCTTCGAATACGGCGGCCGGTTGCTGATCGTCGACTGCGGAGTGCTTTTCCCGGAGGAGGAGCAGCCCGGAATCGACCTGATCCTCCCGGACTTCTCGTCCATCAGGGACCGCCTCGACGACATCGACGGCATCGTGCTCACGCACGGCCACGAGGACCACATCGGCGGTGTCCCCTACCTCCTGCGCGAGAAGCCGGACATTCCGCTGATCGGCTCCAAGCTGACCCTCGCCCTCATCGAGGCGAAGCTCCAGGAGCACCGCATCCGGCCGTACACGCTGGAGGTCAAGGAAGGTGACACGGAGGGCATCGGCCCCTTCGACTGCGAGTTCGTCGCCGTCAACCACTCCATCCCGGACGCCCTCGCGGTCGCCATCCGCACCCCCGCAGGCATGGTCGTGCACACCGGCGACTTCAAGATGGACCAGCTCCCGCTGGACCGCCGCCTGACCGACCTCCCGAAGTTCGCGAGGCTGGGCGAGGAGGGCATCGACCTCCTGCTGTCCGACTCCACGAACGCCGAGGTCCCGGGCTTCGTCCCGCCCGAGCGCGACATCTCCAACGTGCTGCGCACGGTCTTCGCGAGCGCCCAGAAGCGCATCATCGTGGCCAGCTTCGCCAGCCACGTGCACCGCATCCAGCAGATCCTGGACGCGGCGCACGAGTACGGCCGGCGGGTCGCCTTCGTCGGCCGCTCGATGGTCCGCAACATGGGCATCGCCCGCGAGCTGGGCTACCTGAAGGTCCCGGCCGGGCTGGTCGTCGACGTCAAGACCCTCGACGACCTGCCGGACGACGAGGTCGTGCTGGTCTGCACGGGGTCCCAGGGCGAGCCGATGGCGGCCCTGTCCCGGATGGCCAACCGGGACCACCAGATCCGCATCGTCCCGGGCGACACGGTGATCCTCGCGTCGTCGCTGATCCCCGGCAACGAGAACGCGGTCTACCGCGTCATCAACGGCCTGACCCGCTGGGGCGCCAACGTCGTCCACAAGGGCAACGCCAAGGTGCACGTCTCGGGCCACGCGTCGGCCGGCGAGCTGCTGTACTTCTACAACATCTGCAAGCCGAAGAACCTGATGCCGGTGCACGGCGAATGGCGCCACCTGCGCGCCAACGCCGAACTGGGCGCGCTGACCGGCGTCCCCAAGGACCGGATCGTCATCGCCGAGGACGGCGTGGTCGTCGACCTGGTCAAGGGCGTCGCCAAGATCGTCGGCAAGGTCCAGGCTGGGTATGTGTACGTCGACGGCCTCTCGGTCGGCGATGTCACCGAGTCGTCCCTCAAGGACCGCCGCATCCTCGGTGACGAGGGCATCATCTCGGTGTTCCTGGTCGTGGACTCCAGCACGGGCAAGATCGTCGGCGGCCCGCACATCCAGGCCCGTGGCTCGGGCATCGACGACGCGGACTTCGCCGCCGTGATGCCGAAGGTCGACGAGATCCTCGCCAAGGCCGCCCAGGACGGCGTCGCGGAGCCGCACCAGCTCCAGCAGCTGGTCCGCCGGGCCATCGGCAAGTGGGTCTCCGACAACTTCCGCCGGCGCCCGATGATCCTCCCGGTCGTCGTCGAGGTCTGATCCCTCGGGGCACGCCTGCACAGGTACGGGGAGCGGGGCAACCGGATTTGCATCCGGGCGCCCCGCTCCAGTACGTTTACGTCTCCGCCTGAACGGGAACCCGGTACGCCTGAGCGTTCCGAGGCTGACCGCGAAGCGGCGGAATTCCGGCCCAGAGCAATCTGATAAAGTCGGATCAGCCGAAAGGCAAACCCCTCCGACAAACATCGGAAACGAATTCAGCCCGGAAACGGACTGCGGATCGGATCTGATAGAGTCGGAAAGGCCGGAAAGCGAAAGCCGGACGGCCGCCCCGCTCCAGCAGGGAGCCGGAAACGGAAAGCGGAAACGCCGAACGGATCTGGTAAGGTTGGAACCG
>NZ_JBVIQN010000045.1:0-942 GCF_055577005.1 Streptomyces sp. NPDC033221
GGTTGATAGGCCAGATATGGAAGCCCGGTAACGGGTGGAGTTGACTGGTACTAATAGGCCGAGGGCTTGTCCTCAGTTGCTCGCGTCCACTGTGTGGTTCCCGGGTTGCGAACAGTCGCAACGTCGGTGAACCAAGTTCCACTGATTCATTTAATTAATTGAAGAGTGTGCTTGTTCGCTTGAACCCGATAGGGTTTCGGTGGTCATAGCGTTAGGGAAACGCCCGGTTACATTCCGAACCCGGAAGCTAAGCCTTTCCGCGCCGATGGTACTGCAGGGGGGACCCTGTGGGAGAGTAGGACGCCGCCGAACAATCTTTGGAGGACCCTTGGTCCCAGCGTTCACGCTGGGGCTGAGGGTCTTTTTTTGTTTGGTCGAAGCGCGCCGAAGTGTTCGGTGCGCGAGAATGTTTGCAGTACCGAAGACAGGAGTCACGCCGATGTCCCCCAACTCTTCCGACGATCGCTCGGAGCGCCGGCCGCAGCGGCGCGAGGGCGGTGACCGCGGCGGTTTCCGGCGTGACGACCGCGGTCCGCGCCGGGACGACCGGGGCGGCCGGCCCTCTGGTGGTGGCTTCGGCGGCGCCCGCCGTGACGACCGTGGCGGTACCTTCCGTCGCGATGACCGTGGCCCGCGCCGCGATGACGACCGCGGCCCGCGCCGCGACGACCGCCGGGACGACCGTGGCGGCTTCCCGCGCGACGACCGTGCCCCGCGCCGCGACGACCGCCGCGACGACCGCGGTGGTTTCCGTCGCGACGACCGCCCCGGCTTCTCGCGAGACGACCGTGCCCCCCGGGGCCCCCGCCGTGACGATGACCGTGGTGGTTTCCGTCGCGATGACCGCGGCCCCCGCCGTGACGACGACCGCGGTGGCTTCCGCCGCGACGACCGGCGCGACGACCGCGGCCCGCGCCGCGATGACGACCGTGGTGGTCGTCC
>NZ_JBVIQN010000045.1:1036-55032 GCF_055577005.1 Streptomyces sp. NPDC033221
TCGTCCCACGGGTGGCGGGTTCGGTGGTGGCCGTGATGACCGTGGCGGTTTCCGTCGCGACAACGACCGTGGTGGTTTCCGTCGCGATGACCGCGGCCCCCGCCGTGACGACGACCGCGGTGGCTTCCGCCGTGACGATCGTGGTCCGCGCCGTGACGATGACCGTGGTGGTCGTCCCACGGGTGGCGGGTTCGGTGGTGGCCGTGATGACCGTGGCGGTTTCCGTCGCGACAACGACCGTGGTGGTTTCCGTCGCGATGACCGCGGCCCGCGTCGTGACGACGACCGCGGTGGCTTCCGCCGTGACGACCGTGGCCCGCGCCGTGACGATGACCGTGGTGGTCGTCCCACCGGTGGCGGGTTCGGTGGTGGCCGTGACGACCGTGGTGGCTTCCGTCGCGACGACCGTGGTCCGCGCCGCGATGACGACCGTGGTGGCTTCCGCCGTGACGACCGTGGCCCGCGCCGCGATGACGACCGTGGTGGCAGCTTCCGCCGCGATGACCGTGCCCCGCGCCGTGACGACGACCGTGGCAGCTTCCGCCGTGACGACCGACGTGACGACCGCGGCCCGCGCCGCGACGACCGCCGGGATGACCGTGGCGGTTTCCGTCGCGACGACCGCGGCCCCCGCCGTGACGACGACCGCGGTGGCTTCCGCCGTGACGACGACCGCGGTGGCTTCCGCCGTGACGACGACCGCGGTGGCTTCCGCCGTGACGACGACCGGGGCGGGCGCCGCCCGTACGGTGCCGGGCGCGGCCGCGACGACCGTGGTGACCGCGGCGGCTACCGCGACGACCGCCGGGACGACCGGCGCGACCGGGAGCCGATCAAGCGGCTGCCGATCCCGGACGACGTCACGGGCGAGGAGATCGACAAGGACGTACGGCAGGAACTGCTGAGCCTGCCGAAGACGCTCGCCGACGACGTCGCCAGGAACCTGGTCATGGTGGCCAAGCTGCTCGACGAGGAGCCGGAGCAGGCGTACGGGTACTCGCGGGTGGCGCTGCGGCTCGCCTCGCGTGTCCCCGCCGTACGTGAGGCGGCCGGTTTCGCCGCGTACGCCAACAGCAAGTACGGCGAGGCGCTGGCGGAGTTCCGCGCGGCCCGCCGGATGACCGGCAGCGTGGAACTGTGGCCCGTCATGGCCGACTGCGAGCGTGGCCTCGGCCGGCCCGAGAAGGCCCTCGCGATGGCCGGTGAGCCCGAGGTGCAGAAGCTGGACCGGGCCGGTCAGGTCGAGATGCGGCTGGTCGCGGCCGGTGCCCGGCGCGACATGGGCCAGTCCGACGCGGCCGTGGTGACGCTGCAGAGCTCCGAGCTGGCGTCGAACTCCGTACAGCCGTGGACCGCCCGCCTGCGCTACGCGTACGCCGACGCGCTGCTGGAGGTCGGCCGCGAGGACGAGGCACGCGAGTGGTTCGCCAAGGCGCTGGAGGCCGACCAGGGCGGCACCACGAACGCCTCGGACCGGCTGGCCGAGCTGGACGGCGTGGAGTTCACGGACGCGCTGGAAGAGGACGAGGAAGAGGACGCGACCGCGGACGAGGCCCCCGAGGCCGGGGACGCGGCCGCGACCGAGGCGGTCGCTCCCGAGCGGCAGGACTCCTCCGACGGCGACACCTCTGCGGACGCCCCGCGCGAAGGGCGCCCCGAGCAGGGCTGAGTCCATCGCGGCCCGACTGCCTGACGGCATATGAGTGAAGGGCGGGACCCCACCGGGATCCCGCCCTTCACTCGTTTCTGCCCGTGTGTCACGCTCCGCCGGCCGGGGCGAAGCGGGCGATCGGGTTCTCCAGCGTGCCGATCAGCTGGAGGGCGCCCGCCGGGTCCTGGAGGTCCACCATCTGCTCGTTGTTCCGCAGCTGGAGGCGGTTGAGGCAGGACAGCGCGAACTCGTCCGCGAACATGTCGTACTGCCGGAACTTGTCGGCGAGCTGCGGGTTGGCCTCCTGGTAGGCGGTCACGCAGTCGGCGACCGTACGCCAGAAGGTGTCCTCGTCCAGCACGTCGTCCGTGACCAGGATGCCGCTCAGGAAGCGGAAGAAGCAGTCGAAGACGTCCGTGAAGAGGGAGAGGAGTTTCTTGTCCTCGGGGACGTCGGCGCGGATGCGCTCGACGGCCGGTGGCAGCACCGCGTCCGGGTCCATCACCGCGATCTCCTCGGCGATGTCCTTGAAGATCGCGCGCTGTACGGTGCCGTCCTCGATGACCAGGATGACGTTCTCGCCGTGCGGCATGAAGACCAGGTCGTAGGCGTAGAACGCGTGCAGGACGGGCGTGAGGTAGGCGTCCGCGTAGCGGCGGAGCCAGTCCGCCGGGGCCAGGCCGGACTCCTCGATGAGGGCGGCGGCCAGCGACCCGCCCTCGGGGTCGGTGTGCAGCAGGGAGGCCATGGTGGCGACCCGCTGGCCGGGTTCCAGGGTGGGCACCGGGCTTTCGCGCCACAGGGCGGCGAGCATCTTCAGGTACGGGGAGCCCTTGGCGGTGGCGGCCTCGTACTGGCGGTGGTGGTAGCCGATGGCGGCGCGCTCACGGATGATCGAGAAGCGGGCGGCCCGGAACGTCTCGTCGCTCGCGATCAGGCCGGCCAGCCAGTCGTTGATCGCCGGGGTGGCCTCCATGTAGGCGGCGGACAGGCCGCGCATGAAGCCCATGTTGAGGACCGACAGCGCCGTTTTGACGTAGTGCTTGGACGGGTCGCTGGTGTTGAAGAACGTCCGGATGGACTGCTGGGCCAGGTACGCGTCGTCGCCGGGGCCGAGGCAGACCAGGTGCTGCTGGGCGACCTCGGCGGCGAAGGTGACGGAGAGCTTGTTCCACCACTGCCACGGGTGGGCGGGGATGAGGTGGTAATCGGCCAGGTCCAGGCCGAGGTCGCGCATCGTGGCGGCGAACCGGTCCAGGGTGGCGCCGCCCAGCTCGTCCCGGACCAGCCCGTCGTAGTCCAGGCCCTCGCCCGCGGTGAAGGTGGAGCGGTCGCGGCGGGCGGCGAGCCAGATCAGGTGGACGGGGCTCGCGGCCTCGGGGGCGTAGGAGTGGTATTCGTGCACACCGAAGCCGAGGCGGCCGTTGTTGGCGACGAAGCAGGGGTGGCCCTCGGACATGCCGGTCTCGATGGTCTGGAAGTCCGCTTTCGCCAGTTCCGCGGCGGCCAGGGGGCCCGTGGCGAGTTTGTACGCCGTACCGGAGAGGGTGGAGCTGATCTCCTCCAGGTAGACCGGGAGGATGTCGTCGCTGAGGGCGAGGGTGCGGCGCAGCTCGATGAAGAAGTCGAGAGCGTCCAGGGGGACCTCGGCGCCGTCGCGCCGGCGGGTGATGTCGTCGGCGTCGATGTGCCAGTGGTCCAGGCTCAGCCTGCGGGCGGTGAAGCGGTACTCGACACGGTCGTCGTCGCTGCGGACGACGTACTGGCCGTCCTGCGGGAGCCGCTGCGGGGTGAGGAGACGCTCGTGCGCGAACTCGGCCAGCGCCTTGCGTACGAGGAGGCGGTTGGCGCGCGCCCACAGTTCCGGGGTGAGGTGGCGGACGGCGTCGCGTGCCGGGGCCTGGGCGTCGGCGGTGGGGTTCAGCATGGGTTTTCTCCTCGGGCGGCCAGAAACTGGTCGCGGGTGCAGGTGCTCAGGTACGCCTCGCCCTTGGGCAGCGTGACGGTGCGCAGGATCTCGAAACCGACGGCCTTGTTCAGGGCGTGCACCGCGGTGTTGCCGGTGGCGGGTTCGACGACGACGCGCCGGTTGGCCGGGTCGGCGAACAGCATGTCCATGACGGTGGTGATCACGGCGAGGGTGAAGCCACGCAGCGGGGCGTCGGTCGGCGCGGTCAGGAAGTGCATGCCGACATCGCCGGGCGCGGCCTCGTGGACCTCGGTCACCTCGCGGTGCGCCGGGTCGTAGCGCTCCATCAGGAAGGCGGGGACGCCGTTGTGCAGACCGAGGAAGGCGTCGTGGTGCGGGTCCGCCGCGATGCGCGCGAACTCCTTCTCGACGGCCGTGAGGTCCGCGTCCTGCATCATCCAGTAGACGGCTTTGGGGTGGGTGACCCAGCGGTGCAGCAGCTCCGCGTCGCCGGCCGGGGCGACCGGGCGCAGCGCGAACTCGCCGAGCGAGGCGTGGGTGCGGGTGAAGACGGGCGCGGTCATACGGGCGAGACCTCCACGGGGTGGTGCGGGCCGGCCGGAGCGGCGAACTCCTGGAAGGCGATGGACTTCTCGACCGGGTAGTACTCGCGGCCGAGCAGCTCGCGGATGATGCAGGAGTTGCGGTACGCGGCCATGCCCAGGTCGGGGGTGACGAAGCCGTGGGTGTGCAGTTCGGCGTTCTGCACGAAGATGTCGCGGCCTGCGGTGTCGACGCTGTAGTTGCGGGCCACCGCGTAGCGGCCGGCGTCGTCCCAGGCGATGCGGTCGGTCAGCGGGGCGAGGAACTTCGGTGTCTCGTAGCGGTATCCGGTGGCCAGCACCAGGCCCTGGGTGGCGAGGGTGAAGTCCTGGTCCTGCTCCTCCTGGCGCAGGCCGAGGGTGTACGTGCCGGAGGCCGCGTCGTACGTGGCTTCGGAGAGCGCGGTGTTGGTGAGCAGCCGGGTCGGGCAGGGGCCGTGCAGGTTCTTCTGGTAGAGCAGGTCGAAGATCTCGTTGATCAGCTCGGAGTCGATGCCCTTGTAGAGGTTCTTGTGCTGGGCGTTGAGCCGGTCGCGGGTGGACGGCGGCAGGGCGTGGAAGTAGTCCACGTACTCCGGAGAGGTCATCTCCAGGGTGAGCTTGGTGTATTCGAGGGGGAAGAACCGCGGGGAGCGGGTGGCCCAGGTCAGGTGGTAGCCGTGGCTGTCGATGTCCTGGAGGAGGTCGTGGTAGATCTCCGCCGCGCTCTGGCCGCTGCCGACGATGGTGATGGAGTCCTTGGCCTGGAGAGCGGCCTTGTTCTCCAGATAGTCGGCGTTGTGCGCGAAGTCGCCGCCGAGGCCCTGGCAGGCTTCGGGGATGTGCGGCGGGGTGCCGGTGCCGAGGACCAGTTTGCGGGCGCGGTAGGTCTTCTTCCCGCCGGTGGGCAGGTGGTCGGCGTGGACGACGTAGACCTGCTCGGCCTCGTCGTACTCGACGGTGGTGACCTGGTGGCCGAAGCGGACGGTGTCGAGCTTGGCGGCGGCCCAGCGGCAGTAATCGTTGTACTCGGCGCGCAGCGGGTAAAAGCTCTCGCGGATGTAGAAGGAGTACATCCGTCCCGATTCCTTCAGGTAGTTCAGGAAGGAGAACGGGGACGTCGGGTCGGCGAGGGTGACCAGGTCGGCCATGAAGGGCACCTGGAGGGTGCTGGTCTCCAGCATCATGCCCGGGTGCCAGTCGAAGGACGGTTTGTTGTCCAGGAACAGGCCGTCGAGCTCGTCGATGGGCTCGGTCAGGCAGGCGAGGCCGAGGTTGAAGGGCCCGAGGCCGATGGCGATGAAGTCGTGAGGGGCGGGCACGTGGGGTCTCCGTTTGCGGGGTGTCGGTCGGCCGTCGGCAGTGGGGGCCGGTCGGCGGGGACGGTCAGCTCGCGGCGCTCAGGGCCTGTCTTTGAACCCTCGTCGTTCGCGCGAAGCGCGGCGCAGCGGCGGTCGGTGCGTGCGATCGGTGTGCGGTGTTCCAGGTCATGTGGCGGAGCCACCTGTCCTGGGGCGCCGTGCGCCGATCGTGCGTGCTGGGCGTCGGGGCGCAGACGGGGGTTCAAAGACCGGCGCTGAGGGCCGGTTCGGGGCGCGCGGCGAGGTACGCGCCGGCGTGCTCGGCGATCAGGTCGAGGACCGTGGCGATGTCGGCCAGCGTGGTCTCGGGGTTGAGCAGGGTGAACTTCAGGTAGTGGCGGCCGTCGACGACGGTGCCCGCGACGATGGCGGCCCCGGAGGCGAACAGCGCTTCCCTGGCGTGCAGGTTGACCTCGTCGCTCAGCACCGGGTCCCGGTCGTCGGTGTACGGCAGGTAGCGGAAGACCAGGGTGCTCAGCTGGGGTTCGACCACGACGTCGAAGCGGGGGTCGTCGTTGAGGATCTTCCAGGCGTCGGCGGCGCGGTCGATCACCTCGTCGAAGAGCTCGCCGATGCCGTCGGCGCCCATGGTGCGCAGCGTCAGCCAGAGCTTGAGGGCGTCGAAGCGGCGGGTCGTCTGGATCGATTTGTCGACCTGGTTGGGGATGCGGCGCTCGGCCATCCGCGCCGGGTTGAGGTAGTCCGCGTGGTACGTGACATGCCGCAGGGTGGCGTGGTCGCGTACCAGGACGGCGCTGGAGCTGACCGGCTGGAAGAAGGACTTGTGGTAGTCCACCGTCACCGAGTCGGCGCGCTCGATGCCGTCCAGGAGGGCGCGGCGGCGGGAGACCAGCAGGCCGCAGCCGTACGCGGCGTCCACGTGCATCCAGGCGCCGTACCGTACGCAGAGGTCGGCGACCTCGGGCAGCGGGTCGATGCTGCCGAAGTCGGTGGTGCCCGCGGTGGCGACGACCGCCATCGGGATCAGGCCCTCGGCCTCGCAGCGCGCCAGTTCGGCGGCGAGCGCGTCGGCGCGCATCCGCTTGTCCGGGCCGCACGGCACCGCGATCACGGCTTCCGCGCCCAGCCCGAGCAGGGTGGCGGCCTTCTCGATGCTGAAGTGGCCGACCTGGGAGGCGAAGATGCGCAGCCGGGGCAGGATGTCGGTACGGCGTACCGGAGTTGCCCCGCTTTGGGCGTTCTTATCCGGCTCGTTCTCGCGGGCGAGGGCTGTACGGCAGGCCTCGTCGCGGGCCAGCAGCATGGCCTGGAGGTTGGACTGGGTGCCGCCGCTGGTGAAGATGCCGTCGGCGCGTTCGCCGAGGCCGATGCGCCGGGCGGTCCAGTCGATCAGGCGGCGTTCGATGAGGGTGCCGCCGGCGCTCTGGTCCCAGGTGTCCAGGGACGAGTTGACCGCCGAGAGGACGGCCTCGCCGACGAGGGCGGGGATGACCACCGGGCAGTTGAGGTGCGCGAGGTAGCGCGGGTGGTGGAAGTAGACCGCGTCGCGGAGGTAGACCTCTTCGAGTTCGTCGAGGGCGGCGGCGGGGTCGTGCAGCGGCTGTTCGAGGTCGATGCCGGCCACGGTGGGGGAGAGGCCGTCGACCGTGACGCCGGTGAAGGGGCGTTCGGTACCGGATATTTTGTCGGCTATGCGACCGACGCCTTCGGCGACGGAGCGGCGGTAGTGCTCGGTGGTGCTGCCGTTGAACAGCTGTGACCGGCTGTCCGGCGCCCCGGTGCGTGCGGTGGGCGACGGGTCCTCGGCGGAGTGCGCGAGGAGACTCATGAACGTGTCCTCCCTGATGCGGACTTGCTCACGTGGGGGGATGCGCATGGAACGCCCGCGCCTGGGCAGAAGGGTGTAGGCGCAGGGGGGGAACGGCTCCATCCGCTTACGTGATGAGGTAAGCCTAACCTAACTTGTGTGACGGGAGGGAAAGGGGTGCCGAGGCACCGGCGCGGGACACGCGCGCCGGGCCGGCAGCGGGCAGCGGGCAGCCGTACGACCCGGAATCAGGCACCGGTGCGGCCCGGGACCAGGCGTCGGTGCGCACGGGGTCAGGCGTCGATACGCCCTGGAATCACGCCTCTTCGTCCAGTACGCGCAGTACCAGACCGGTGGCCGGCTTGGGGCCGAAGGACGTCGATTTGCGCGGCATGGTCACCCCGTCCAGCGCGAGTTGGCGCACGGTTTGCTCAAGGACCGGACGCAGCAGTACGGCCGTACCGCCGTGCTTCGCCGCCTGCTCGACGGCGTCCCCGGCGCTGTGCAGATAGCTGATCTCGGACGGGTGGTCGCGGATCCGCCACACCTCGTCCAGCAGGGCCGAGTGCAGCACGGTGGCGTCCAGCTCGCGCCACGCCGCGGGCCGGTCGTGGCGGATCGTCCGGTAGAGCAGCTCCGGGTCGGGGCGGTCCAGCAGGCAGAACCGCTCCGGCCCCGACGCCAGCAGGAAGGCGCTGCCGGACGTCCCGTCCAGCGCCGCCAGCGCCGTGTCGAGCGGGCCGTCCACCGGCCGGACGCGGAAGGCGTCACCCAGCCGGGCCAGTGCTTCGTCCAGCGGCAGATGCGGCAGTACGCGGTGGATGGCCCGCACCTGGAGCGGGTGGCGGGCGGAGTCCACGAGCAGCACCAGGCCGCTCGCCCAGGGGCTCACCGTGCCGTTGCCGGGGTGCTCCTCGCGCAGTCGCTGGTAGGTGGCCCAGCGGTGGTGCCCGTCGGCGATCAGGGCGTGCCGTACGGCGAGGTCCTCGTCGACGGCGGCCAGGTCGGCGGGGTCGGTGACGGCCCACAGCCGGTGCGCGAAGCCGTCCTCGGTGGTGGTGGCGAGCAGCGGCGTGGTCAGGACGGTGCGTTCGATGACGCCGGTGGCGCCGTTGCCGGTGCCCTGGCCGACGTAGGACAGGAGCAGCGGCTCGAAGTTGGCGGCGGCTTCGCGCATCAGCGCGGCGCGGTCCTCGACGACCTCGGGGATCACGTCCTCGTGCGGCAGGACCGGGCCGTCGAGTTCGAGCGCGCCGATCAGCCCGCGCTGCAGCAGGCTGCCCTTGCTCTGCTCGTACACATAGAGCGCGGGCCGGTCGTCCGTCGCCAGAACGCCCTGCGCGCGCCAGCGGCGCAGCGTGTCGGCGGCCTGGCGGTGCCGGGTGGCGGGGTCCGGGGCCTGCGGGAGAATGAGCCGCACGATGTTGTACGGGTCGGCCGTTTCGAGGTGGCGCACACCGTCCGGCCGTACGACGACGTCGTACGGCGGCGAGGTGACGGCCGTGAGGCTGCTGACGCGGTCCGGGGTGTAGCGCAGCCCGCGGAAGGGGTGGAGGCGAAGGCCGTCGGTGCTGGTCATTGGGGAATGCTATGCCGCCTCGCGGAGTGCGGGATGATCGGGGGGAAACCGTTGTCCTGCTGGATATATCGGTATGCCGGGTTCCGCTTCGCGGGGCCCGCCGGCCCACCTGAGTACCTGTGTGCATAAGGAGCGAAACGGCATGAGCGAGCGGGTGCGCAAGCAGCCCGGACGGTGCGAGCGGGCACTGAGTGAGGCGTACGACACGGCGCTGCTGGACCTGGACGGAGTCGTCTACGCCGGCGGCTCGGTGATCGAGCACGCCGTCGCGTCGCTCGGCACGGCCCGGGACGGCGGTATGCACCTGGCGTACGTGACCAACAACGCCTCCCGGACGCCGGACGCGGTCGCGGACCAGCTCACCGGCTTCGGGCTGCCCACCGCCCCGACGGATGTCATCACCTCGGCGCAGGCGGTCGCCCGGCTGATCGCCGGGCAGGTGGTCGAGGGCGCGCGGGTGCTGGTGGTCGGCGGCGAGGGCCTGCGGGTGGCGCTGCGCGAGCGCGGGCTTGTGCCGGTGGACTCCGCGGAGGACGACCCGGCCGCCGTGGTGCAGGGATTCGACCCGAAACTGAACTGGGAACGGCTGGCGGAGGCCGCTTACGCCGTACAGCGCGGGGTGCCCTGGTTCGCCTCGAACACGGACCTGACCATCCCCAAGGAACGCGGGATCGCGCCGGGAAACGGCGCCCTTGTGGAGGTCGTACGGACCGCCACCGGCGGCACGCCCCAGGTGGCGGGTAAGCCGGAGACACCCATGCACCGCGAGACGGTGCTGCGTACGGGCGCGCAGCGGCCGCTGGTGGTTGGCGACCGGCTCGACACGGACATCGAGGGCGCCTACAACGGCGTCGTGGACTCGCTGTTGGTGCTGACGGGCGTGACCACCGCAGCCGAACTGCTGGCCGCCCCGCCGCAGCACCGCCCCACGTACGTCGACGCGGACCTGCGCGGTGTGCTCGGCCCGCAGCCGGAGGTGTCCGAGGGGACGGACGGCGGTTTCGGGTGCGGCGGCTGGACGGCGTCCGTACGTGACGAGGCTCTGGTGCTGGACGGCGACGGCGAACCGCTGGACGGCCTGCGGGCGCTGTGCGCGGCGGCCTGGACGGCGGCGGGGGACGGCACGTGTGGTGCCGACGCGGGGAAGGCGCTGGCGCGGCTCGGCCTGTGACGCGCGCGCCGCGCGGTCCGGAGAAAGGGCCGCGCCGCGTGGCGTAAAAGGTGGGAGGGGCCCGCTCGGTGAAGAGCGGGCCCCTCCCACGGGTGCGTGTACGGACCGTCGTACGCGCACGGTATGGGGGAACCGCGACAGGGCGGTCCTCGCCGGCGGAGACTGCCGTCAGTCCTCGTCGGTGGCGGCCGCCGTGCCCGCCACGTACTCCGCCAGCAGGTCCTCCTCGCTGGCGCCGCGCCGCCAGTAGCCGGTGAACTTCACGGCCCTGCGGTCGAACTCGCGCTCCCGCACGAGGTGCCGGCGCAGCATCTTCACGTTGCCCGCCTCGCCCGCGATCCAGGCGTACGGCGTGCCCTCGGGCAGTTCGGCGGCACGGACCGCCGCCAGCAGCGCGTCCTGTCCGTTCGCCGGCTGCTCGTCGGCCGCGAGCCAGGTGATGTCGGCGTCCGCGAAGGTGGGCAGGTCCTGGCGGTCGGCCGCGTGGGCGACGGACAGGAAGACCTTGGCCTGGGTGCCGGGGGAGAGCCAGGCCAGGATGCCGGCCACCGCGGGCAGTGCCGTCTCGTCGCCGGTCAGCAGGATCCAGTCGGTGCCGGGCGGCGGGCGGAAGTCGACCCCGCCGTTGTCCTCGACGGCCGGGCCGAGGACCGAGACGCGGTCGCCGGGCACGGCGGACGCCGCCCAGCGCGAGGCCGGGCCGCCGGCCGCGGCACCCGGGGCGTCCGCGCCGTGCAGCGCGAAGTCCACGTCGATCTCGGCCGGCTCGTGGCGCTGCTCGCGGATGGTGTACGAGCGCATCAGCGGCCGCTCGGCCGGGTCCTGGGCGCGCCAGGCGGGGTACCAGTTCTCGCCCTGGTCGGCGAAGACCGGCTCGGACTGGTGGGCCTGCGGGAGGAACAGTTTGAAGCGCTGGTCACGGCCGCCGGAGGCCAGTTCGCCGAGCCGTTCGCCGCCGAAGGTGATCCGGACCATGGAGGGTCCGAGCCGCCGGGTGCGCACGACGTGCACGTCGAAGAAGCGGAACGGGGTGGTGGCGGGTGCGGCGGTCGTGGTCATGCGGAGGAACCTCCCGGAACCGTGACTCGGTGACTGCGGTGGGGGCGTGGCGTGGCGGTGCGGGGTGCCGGGCCGCCGCCGGCCGGTGCGGTGGCCGGCGGCGGCGGGCGTCAGGCGACCTTCTTGGCGTTCTGGATGGCCTTGGTCAGCTCTTCGATCAGCGGTGCGGCGCCCGCGTAGGAGAAGCGCGGCTCGCTCGACCAGCCGGTGACCTGGCCGGCCTTGACGGCGGGCAGCTTGGACCAGGCGGGCTTGGCGGCGAGGTCCTTGGGCTGGAGGGCGGAGGTGCGGTTGTCGAGCATGAGCACGTCGGCCGGGTACTTGTCGGCGTTCTCCCAGCTCAGGTTCTCGAAGTAGCCGCCCTTGTCCAGGTTGTCGGGGACGATGATGTCCACGCCCAGGGACTTGTAATACATGATGTCGGAGTTGATGCCGGGGTTGGAGGCGTAGAAGAGGTCGGCGCTGCCGGAGCAGGCCAGCACCCGGACCGGGTTGGACTTGGCGGCCTTGCGCAGTTCGGCCGCGGCCTTCTCGAAGCGGGCCTTGGCGTCGGTGACCTTCTTGGCCTTCAGGTCGGCGCCGAGGGATTCGGCCAGCTCGGCGTACCGCTCGATGATCTTCACCAGCGGGACCCGGGCCGAGGTGATGGCCACCGTCTCGGCCAGCTTGACGATCTTGTCCTTGCTCTGGTCCGGCACGAACCACAGGGCGTCCGGCTCGTACATGTTGGTGATCAGCAGATCGGGGTTGAGGCCCGCGTACTTCTCGACCGCGAACTGGTTGTAGGCGTTGCCGATGACGGTCAGCCGGTCCACGTCGATGTCGCCGGCCTGCGGGTCGGGCTTGCCGTCCTTGAGCTTGGTCGGGCCGAAGACGCCGACGATCTGCTTGTCGATGCCGAAGTCGTACAGCGCGGCCGCGGTGCCGGTGAAGGCGACGACGCGCTGCGGCGTGTGGTCGAGGGAGACCTTCTTCTTGCGGTCGTCCGTGAAGGACCAGGAGCCGCCCTTGGTGCCCCCCGTGGAGCCCGAGTCCTTGCCGCCTCCGCAGGCCGCCAGCAGGGCGCCGATACCGACGGCGCCACCGGCGGCGAGGACACCGCGTCGGGACAGGGATACGCTGCGGGTGGTGCTCATGGCTGATGTACTTCTCTCTGGGCGGGGCCTCGGGCGCGGCCGGCAGGGCTTGACGGGACTTCAGCCGGTCGTTCACGGTCTTCGGTAGGTTTTCGGTCGGACTTCAGGACGTACGGCAAAGGGCCGGTAAAAGGCCCTGCGGAACGACTTGATGTCTGATCGTGAGGGTAGGCTAACCTAACTCCCGTGTTGGTTGACAGTCCCCCCGAAGCAGCAAAAGCCCCCGCGGCACCGCGGCGGCGGCAGATCACTCGCTCGGCGGGGCTCGTCGCCTCCGTCGGAGCGCTGGTGGTCGTCACCGCCCTGGGCATCGCCGTCGGCGCGAAACAGGTACCCCTCGACCAGGTGTGGCACGCCCTCTTCCACTACACGGGTGACGACACCGACGTGGTCGTACGGGACGTACGCCTGCCGCGCACCCTCCTCGGCCTGCTGGCCGGCGCCGCCCTGGGCCTGGCCGGCACGGTGATGCAGGCCCTGACCCGCAACCCCCTCGCCGACCCGGGCGTCCTCGGCATCAACGCCGGCGCCTCCGCGGCCGTCGTCTCCGCCATCAGCTTCCTGGGGATCACCTCACTGACCGGGTACGTGTGGTTCGCCTTCCTCGGCGCCGCGGTCGTCTCGGTCGCCGTGTACATACTCGGTGGCACCCGCAGCGCCACCCCCGTACGGCTCGCGCTGGCCGGTACCGCCCTGTCCGCCGCACTGATCGGCTACATCAACGCCGTCAACCTCCTGGACACCGCGGCACTGGACCGGATGCGCTTCTGGACGGTCGGCTCGCTGGCCTCCGCCACCATGACCACCGTGCAGGAGGTCGCGCCCTTCCTCCTGGCCGGCGCCGTACTGGCACTCGCCGTCGGCCGCCCCCTGAACGCCATCGCCCTCGGCGACGACCAGGCGCGCGCCCTCGGCGCCCGGCTGACCCGCACCCGCGTGCTGGCCATGATCGCCGTCACCCTGCTGTGCGGCGGCGCGACCGCCGCCTGCGGCCCGATCGTCTACGTCGGCCTGATGGTCCCGCACGTCGTCCGCGCCGTCACCGGCCCCGACCTGCGGTGGATCCTGCCGTACTCGGCCGTCCTCTCCCCGGTCCTGCTGCTCGGCGCCGACGTCCTGGGACGCGTCGTGGCGCGGCCCGGCGAGATCCAGGTCGGCATCGTGACGGCCGTCGTCGGCGGCCCGGTCTTCATCTACCTCGTACGGCGTCGGAGGATGGCCCAGCTGTGAGTTCCACCGTCAAGACCGGCACCGACCGGAACGACCCCACGGCGAGCGGCCGGGCCGCCGCCGCGCACACCGGCCGGCCCGTACGGGCGGTACGCACCGCCGGCGGGCTGTCCCTGCGCCTGGACGTACGGACCCTCGTCGTCGGCGTACTGCTGGCGGCCGTGGCCCTGTTCGCGAGCGTGCTGCTGATCGGCACCGGCGACTTCCCGATGGGCCCGGGGGACGTCCTCGCCACCCTCACCGGGTCCGGCACCACCGCGCAGGAGTTCATCGTCAACGACCTGCGGCTGCCGCGGGTCCTGGTCGGACTGCTGGTCGGCGCCGCCTTCGGGGTCGCCGGCGCGGTCTTCCAGGCCGTCTCCCGCAACCCGCTCGGCAGCCCCGACGTGCTGGGCTTCTCCCAGGGCTCGACGGTCGGCGCGCTGCTCGTCATCGTCTTCTTCCAGGGCGGCGCCTTCGCCATCGCCGTCGGCTCGGTCGCCGGCGGCATCGTCACCGGGCTGGTGATCTTCCTGCTGGCCTGGAAGGGCGGCATCCACGGCTACCGCTTCGTGCTGGTCGGCATCGGCGCCGCGGCGATGCTCTACGCGATCGTCCTCTACCTGATGACCAAGGCGAACATCGTCGAGGCCGCCGAGGCCGTCACCTGGATGACCGGCACCCTCAGCGGCCGCGACTGGGACCAGGTCTGGCCGCTGGCCCTCGTCTGCGCCGTACTGATCCCGCCGGCCCTGCTGTACGGGCGGCCGCTGCGGATGCTGGAGATGGGCGACGACGCCGCGTACGCGCTGGGCGTCCGGGGCACCCAGGTGCGCGTCGTCCTGCTGACGGCGGCCGTGCTGCTGGTCGCCGCGGCGACCGCGGCCGCCGGGCCGATCGCCTTCCTCGCGCTGACCGCGCCGCAGCTCGCCCGCCGGCTGACCCGCTCGCCCGGCCCCAACCTGCTGCCGTCCGCCCTCATGGGCGCCGCCCTCCTGGTCACCGCCGACTGGGTCTCCCAGCAGGTCTTCGGCGCCGACCAGCTCCCGGTGGGAGTGGTGACCGGTGTGCTCGGCGGCGGCTATCTGCTGTGGCTGCTGGCCTCCGAACGCAAGGCGGGGCGGATATGAGCACGCGGGACGCCCCTCTGGATGCCCCACCGGACGCTCCGCGGCGGTCCGTACCGTCGTCCCCCGCTTCCGTTTCCGCTTCCGTCTCCGCGACACCGACCGAGCCGCCCCAGGCCCCCGCGCCGCAGACCGCTACAAGGAGCAACGCAGTGAGCCGTCTCACGGCCGAGAACGTGACCCTCGCCTACGACCAGCGGGTCATCGCCGAGGACCTCTCGGTGGCCATACCGGACCAGTCCTTCACGGTCATCGTCGGACCGAACGCCTGCGGCAAATCCACCCTGCTGCGCGCGCTGTCACGGATGCTCAAGCCGGCCGCCGGCTCCGTACTGCTGGACGGCTCGGCCATCTCCTCGCTGCCCGCCAAGAAGGTCGCCCGCACCCTCGGGCTGCTCCCGCAGTCGTCCATCGCGCCCGACGGCATCACCGTCGCGGACCTGGTGGCACGCGGCCGCTACCCGCACCAGGGGCTGCTGCGCCAGTGGTCGGGCGAGGACGAGCGGACCGTACGCGAGTCGATGGACGCCACCGGCGTCGGCGAACTGGCCGAGCGCTACGTCGACGAACTCTCCGGCGGACAGCGGCAGCGCGTGTGGATCGCGATGGCCCTCGCCCAGCAGACACCGCTGCTCCTGCTGGACGAGCCGACCACCTACCTCGACATCCAGCACCAGATCGAGGTCCTGGACCTGTGCGCCGAACTCCACGAGGAGCAGGGCCGCACCCTCGTCGCCGTCCTGCACGACCTCAACCACGCGGCGCGCTACGCCACCCACCTGATCGCGATGCGCGCCGGTGAGATCGTCGCCGAGGGGCCGCCGGAGGAAGTCGTCACGGCCGACCTCGTGGAGCGGGTCTTCGGCCTGAAGTGCCAGGTCATCGACGACCCGGAGACGGGCACGCCGCTGGTGGTCCCGGCGGCGCGCAAGGCGCGTACGGAAGCGGCGGCCGCGGTGTCCTGAGTACGGCGGCCGGGCCCGGGAGTACGGCGGCCGGACCCGGCCGCCGTCAGAGCAGTGTCCGCAGCCGCAGCAAGTCGCGGAAGCCCGCCTCCAGCTTGATCCGGCCGCTGCCCCACGCCTTGGCGAAGTGCAGCTCGCCGTCGACCATCGCCACCAGGTCGTCGCCGCGCATCGTCAGACGGATCTGGGCGCGTTCGGGCGGCGGGCCGGGGACGCTCGTGACGTCCTCCAGGGTGCCGTTCGCCAGCCGGCCGGTGAAGGTGACGTCCAGGTCGGTGATCCAGCAGCTCAGCGAACGGTCGAGCGCGGCCGCGCTGCGGACGTCGCCGTTCGCGGCGGAGAGATTCTGTGCGAGCCGGCCGAGGGCGGCGCGGCACTCTTCGAGGGTTGCCATCACGATCGACGATACGCCGCTGCGGGGCGGGTGGGCGGTGACCCGTTCGGCGGGTGGTTCGAGGTAGCGTCAAGGCATGGAAGAGCCGAGAGAGCCGGTGACCGGCGAGGTGCCGGTCGGTACGGACCCGGAGGGGCTGGGCGCGGACGGTCCGGAGCCGTTCGGTCCGGGTGCAGACGGTCCGGAGCCGGTCGGTGCGGATGCGGACGGTTCGGAGCCGGACCGGCAGGTGCCGGGCGGGCCCGCCGGGCCGCAGCCGCTCGGTGTCGTGGTCAGGCCCACCGGGGAGGCCGCCGTCGACGCCCAGCTGCGACGCCTGGCCGACGCCGACCACCTCGCCGCGAGCGGGCATCTGGAGGTGTACGAGGATGTGCACCGGGGACTGCGTGACGCGCTGGCCGCGCTCGACCGGCGCCCAGGGCCCGTCGGCCAGTCCGGTACCGGCCCGTCCGGCGCGCCCCCTTCCCCGCAGCCGTCCGCGACGTACGACAACAGGAGCTGAACCACAGGTGGCAGGAGTGGCACGACGCCGACTCGACGCGGAGCTGGTGCGCCGCAAGCTGGCCCGCTCACGCGAGCACGCGAGCCAGCTGATCGCCGCGGGGCGGGTGACCGTCGGCGGGACGACGGCGACCAAGTCCGCCACCCAGGTGGAGACCAGCGCGGCCCTGGTCGTGCGCGAGGACGACAGCGACCCCGAGTACGTCTCACGCGGCGGCCACAAGCTGGCCGGGGCCCTCGCCGCGTTCGAACCCCTCGGCCTGAAGGTGACGGGCCGCCGCGCGCTGGACGCCGGCGCCTCCACCGGCGGCTTCACGGACGTCCTGCTGCGGGCCGGCGCGGGCCACGTCGTCGCGGCGGACGTCGGATACGGGCAGCTCGCCTGGTCGCTGCAGAGCGACGACCGGGTCACGGTCAAGGACCGCACCAACGTACGCGAACTGACGCTGGAGCAGATCGACGGTGAGCCCGTCGACCTCGTCGTGGGCGACCTGTCCTTCATCCCGCTGGGCTTGGTGCTGCCCGCCCTCGTCCGCTGCGCGGCGCCCGACGCCGACCTGGTGCTGATGGTCAAGCCGCAGTTCGAGGTCGGCAAGGAGCGTCTCGGCAGCGGCGGCGTGGTGCGCAGCGCCGAGCTGCGGGCCGAGGCGGTACGCGGCGTCGCCGAGCGGGCCGCCGCGCTGGGACTGGGCGTGGCCGGCGTGACCGCCAGCCCGTTGCCCGGACCCTCCGGCAATGTCGAGTACTTTCTGTGGCTGCGCGCCGGGGCGGCTGCACTGGACCCGGCGGACGTCGACCGAGCAGTGGCGGAGGGGCCCCGTTGACCAGTTCTGAAGCATCCGGAGCGGCTGAGACAGCCGGCTCGCGCACCACCTGTACCGCACCGCCGGAAGGCTGCCCGGAGCCGTCCGGGGAACGTACGGTCTTCCTGCTCGCGCACACCGGCCGACCCGCGGCCGTGCGCAGCGCCGAACTTGTCGTCCAGGGGCTGCTGCGCAGCGGCATCGGCGTGCGGGTCCTGGCCGAGGAGGCCGCGGACCTGCCGCTGCCGGCGTCCGTGGTGCGCGTCGAGTCCGAACAGTGCGCGGCCGAGGGCTGCGAACTGCTGGTGGTCCTCGGCGGGGACGGCACGCTGCTGCGCGGCGCGGACTTCGCCCGTACGTCCGGGGTGCCGATGCTCGGCGTCAACCTCGGCCGGGTCGGCTTCCTGGCGGAGGCCGAACGGGACGACCTGGACAAGGTCGTCGACCGGGTCGTGACCCGCTCCTACGAGGTCGAGGAGCGGATGACCATCGACGTCCTCGTACGCAACAACGGCAGCATCGCGCACACCGACTGGGCCCTGAACGAGGCGTCGGTGGAGAAGGCGGCCCGGGAGCGGATGCTGGAGGTCGTCACCGAGGTCGACGGGCGGCCCGTCTCGCGCTTCGGCGGCGACGGCGTCGTCTGCGCCACGCCGACCGGCTCCACCGCCTACGCCTTCTCGGCGGGCGGCCCGGTGGTCTGGCCCGAGGTCGAGGCCCTGCTGATGGTGCCGATCAGCGCGCACGCGCTGTTCGCCAAGCCGCTGGTCACCTCGCCGGATTCGGTACTGGCGGTGGAGGTGCAGCCCAAAACGCCGCACGGCGTGCTGTGGTGCGACGGCCGCCGCAGCGTCGAACTGCCCGCGGGCGCGCGCGTGGAAGTCCGCCGCGGCGCGACTCCGGTACGCCTCGCCCGCCTCCATCACGCCTCCTTCACCGACCGCCTGGTGGCCAAGTTCGCCCTGCCGGTGGCGGGGTGGCGGGGGGCGCCGCAGTAGCGGCGCCCGGACGGACGGCTGTCGGCTCTCCACGGGCCTGGAGCGGGTGCATGGCTCCGGGCCCGTGGAAGCCACCACCGCGGCCGTGCCCGAGGAAGCCATCACCGCGGCCGGACCTGCGGGAACCGCCACCGAGGCCATGCCCGCGGAAGGCCACCGCCGCGGCCGTGAGTGAGGCGACCGCGCCGTGGATCAGGGCGGGTGCGGTGTGCTCGGTGTAGCCCGGGAACACCGACTCGACGACGTTGATCGTGGTGTGCGTCACGACGGCCGTCAGCACGATTCCGCCGGAGCCGTGGACCAGCCGGACCATCAGGACCCGCACCGCGACCGAGCCGACGACCTGGCCGGCTGTCCACAAGGCGGGACGGCCGGCCTGGAGGTACGCCACGATGTGCCAGGCCGCCCACACCAGACCGATGACCAGACCCGCGCCGAGCACTCCCCACCGCTCCCGTAAGGGCCGCAGCAGATAACCCGTCCACCCCGCCTCCTCGGCCACGGCCGCCGCGAAGTACAGGACGAGGAGCAGCGGCAGGGAGGCGCGCGGGGAGTGCGCCCCGGCGGGCGGCCCGCCGGTCAGCGACAGCAGCCCGTACGTCACGAGGAACATGGCGGGCACCAGCAGCACGGACAGCGCCCACCAGCCCGGCCGTGCCGCACCGCGCGGGGACACGGTCCGTCTCAGCAGCTTCCACACTCCGCGCCCGCCCTCTTCGCGGAAGAGGAGGACCGAGGCCACGGTGACGGGCAGGACGAACTGGAACGCGCTCAAGGGCATCCCCATGGGCAGCGACCCGGAGAGGTCGAAGACCGCGCCGGCCACCCAGAACGGGACGGAAAGGACGGTCAGTAACGCGACGAACGCCACGGGCGATCTGCGCGCCGCCGGGGTCGGAGGACTCGGACGGGGCGGAGTCATGGCTTCGGGCGGCCGGTGGCCAGGAGAGCGCGAGCGCGGGTCAGGGCCGGATCGCGGCGGTCCGCCAGGTCGTCGGGGGAGAAGACCGGGGCGCGGACGGTCGGGGGGATGCCCGTGCCGTCGAAGGTGTGGCCGTTCGCGGTGCGGAACTCCTCGTTGGGGAGGGCGAACTTCCAGCCGTTCGGCAGGGTGCGGTCCAGGGTGTCGGAGAAGACGCCCTGGGTCTCCTCGCCGATGCGGGCCGGCGCGGGCGTACGGCCCAGCAGAGCTTGGGTGAAGGTCTCGCCCGCGCTGATGGTGAGCCGCCCGGTCAGCAGCGCGAGCGGGCCCGTATAGCGCGGGCCGGCGTGCGGGCGGACCTGTACGGGCTGGTCGGGGGTGAACTTGCCCGGGTCGTCCGGGTCGTTGCGCGCGTGTTTGCGGTACGCCAGGTACGGGCGGTCCGTCAGCCGGGAGGCGACGCGCAGCCCGAGCGGGTCCGATCCGCCGCCGTTCAGCCGCACATCGATCACAAGGCCGCGCAGGGCCTCCGGCCCGGACGTACGGGCCTTGGTGAACACCGCGTCCAGCGCGCGGTCCAGCTCCGCGACGTCGCTCTCGTAGGTGTCCTGGTCGGTGTAGCCGGTGAAGGACGTGATGCGGAGGTAGCCGAGACGGCCGGGGAGGTCGGCGTAGGAGAGCGCGCCGCCTGCCCACTGGTTCAGGGTGACGTCCCGGCCGAGGCCGGCAGCGATCGCTGCGTCCACCTGCTTCAGGAACGCGGGGGTCGGAGCGGTCGTCCCGGGCCGCGATCCCGCGTACATCCGGCCGGGGCCCGCGACGAGGTTGGTGTGCCCGTCATGCAGCGGCTCGATCATCTCGCGCAGGACGGCGAAGAGTTCGTCGTCGGTGGTCCGCGCGGTGACGCGCGGACGGTGACGGTCGCGGACGGCGGCCCAGTCGACCCCCTTGGCGGCGAAGAACGGGTAGTTCTCGGCGTAGGTGCGCCAGAAGACGTCGAAGACCGTACGGGGGTCCTTCGCCGGGCGCTGGTGGCAGCTGGCGGGCAGCCTGGCGATCCGGTGGAGGGTGCGGTACCCGACGTTGTCCCGGATGCTCAGCCGGGCCACTCCGGCGCTCTGCGGCGCGACCGTGACGCGTGCCGAGTCCGGTACGGCGAAGTCCACCCGGCCACCCGCGCCGGGCGAGCCCGTACGGACACCGTTGACGGAACCGGGGAGGCAGCTGACGGCCGTGGTCTCGTACGTGCGCAGCCGCCGCCCGTCGATCGCGACGAGGGTGCCGTACCCGTCCATCCGCCATACGCCCTCCAAGGAGGCGGCACGCCCTTCCGCAGCAGGCCGCGCTGTGGCGCCCTCGGACGGTGTACGGGCCGTGTGGGCGTCGGAGGGCGGGGTGCAGGCGGTCGCCAGGGCGGTGACGGCCAGGAGGAGGGCGGCCCGCCGGGTGGGGCGGCGGAGAGGGCTTCCGGCGGTGGTGCGCGGGGTCGGCGGTGCTGGTGGTGTTGTTGGTACTGGTGGTGGGCTGGAAGCGGGCTGCGGTGATGGTGGTGGTTCGGTCGGCTGGCCGGTCATGATGGTGTCCCCCGGTTTGCGGAATTTGCGGTGGTTCAGGTAGGGATCGGCGGGTAGGCGGCGGCAGCGGCAGCCGCGATGGGTAGCGGCAGTGGGTATCGGCTGAGGCGGCCGGACGCGGACGGGTGTCCTTCGGCGCTGCGGTGCCTGGTGCTCCCCGGGCCCTGGGCCCGGCCCGTCACGCCGCGGCCAGCGTCTCCACGGCGCGGCGGCGCAGGGCCGCGTGGACCGGCAGACCGGTGGCGAGCAGCGTCAGCAGGAGCACGCCGCCGGATATCCCGAGGGCCGCCGTCCAGGGCAGATACGGCAGCGGGCTCCCGTACGCGGAGCGCAGTATCGGGGCGAGTGTGCAGAGCGCGACGGCGGTGCCCAGGAGCAGCGCCGTGCCCGCGACGACCGCCGCCTCCCAGGCGGCCATGGACCGCACCCGGCGCGGGTGCGTACCGATCAGGCGGAGGAGGGCCAGGTCGCGGCGGCGCTCGGTCGTGATCATGGCGAGGGTGTTGGCGGCGGCGATGGCCGCGAAGCCCGCGTACAGACCGGTGCCGACGGAGTCCATCCAGACCGAGGAGGCCGGGCCGGCCGAACCCGTCTCGTGTCGGGCGGTGGTGAGCATCGCGATCTTCGTCATGCCGAACGCGACGACCAGGATCAGCGGGACCACGGCGGCGGAGAAGCGGCGCGACTGCGTCGTCACATTCAGCATGGCCAGCTCGGCGGCGCTGCCGAGGCGGCCCGCCGACCGGGCGACCAGCCAGGCCACCGGGCCGATGATGCGGGGCCCGAGCAGGCCGACGCCGAAGCAGAACAGCAGCAGGACGAGGAACGCGCCGCTGCCCGCCTTCTCCGGCCGGTCGGCCAGCAGCAGGGAGACGAGCACCCCGCCCGCGACCGCGGCCAGGCCCAGCGGCAGCCGCAGCAGCCCCAGCTTCCGACGGCCCGCGGCGGCCTCCTCCAGGGCGCGGGCGGGACGCAGCCCGGCGAACCGGCTCGCGGCGAGCACCCCGGCGAGCGCCGAGGTGAGCGTCGCCACCGCGAGGCACACGGGCAGTGCCACCCAGCTGAACGTGAACCCGACGCCGGGCGGGATCAGGCCGTGGTCCGCCATGCCCGTGAACCACCAGCGCGCGAGGACCCCGCCGAGTGCGAACCCGGCCACCGCCGACGGGACCGCCGCCGCCACGGCCTGCGCGGCGACCGCACGCCGGATCTGCCACGGACGGGCGCCGATCGCGCGCAGCATCGCGAATTCGCGGTGCTGCTGGGTGACGGCCGTGCCCATCGTCGAGGCGAGGACGAAGACCGAGAGGTAGATGGAGACGAGCAGGAAAGCGGTGGCCATGATGCCGACGTCGGAGGCCGCCAGGGCGCGTCGCGCGGCGGCGGGGACGGTCTGCGCGCCGGTCGTGGCCAGCAGCATCGTCGAGGCGCTGACCACGGTGGCCGCGAAGAGGGCCGCGACGGCCGTACCGGCGAAGGACGCCCGGTGGCCGCGCAGCGCCGCACGCGCGAGCCCGCTCGTCGCGGCGCGGGCCGCCCCAGGCGTCCGGCCCGCAGCGCCCCGGTCCGCGGCGTCCTGGCCGGCAGCACCCCGGCCCGCGGCGCTCCGGTTCGCAGCACCCGTGCCCGCGCCAGGACGGCCCGCGCCAGTCCGGCTGCCGCCCGCGGGCTCCCCGCACGCGGCGGCCCCCGGCCCCGCCCCGCCTTCCGCCGTCGCTCCGCCGGACATGTGGCCCACCCTTCGGTTCGTGTTCTTTTTCAGCGTGACGGGCGGGGCGGGGGCGCCGCCATGAGGAAAACATCCGTTCTCGGGGTGGGGTTTTCCGCAGGACGGAGCGGTAAGGCGGGGGGTAGGCCGTCGCGGGGTGGGCCCCGGACCTCGTAAGGTCGTATCCGTGTTGGAGGAGATGCGGATCAGGTCCCTGGGCGTCATTGACGATGCCGTCGTCGAGCTGTCGCCTGGTTTCACGGCGGTGACCGGCGAGACGGGCGCGGGCAAGACCATGGTCGTCACCAGCCTCGGGCTGCTGCTCGGCGGGCGCGCCGACCCCGCCTTGGTGCGGATCGGAGCCAGGTCGGCGGTGGTCGAGGGCCGCATAGCGGTGGGCCCGGCGGCACCGGCCGCGGTACGTGCCGAGGAGGCGGGCGCCGAGCTGGACGACGGGACGCTGCTGATCAGCCGCACCGTCTCGGCCGAGGGCCGCTCGCGGGCGCATGTCGGCGGGCGTTCCGTCCCGGTCGGGCTGCTGGGGGAGTTGGCGGACGACCTGGTCGCCGTGCACGGCCAGACCGACCAGCAGGGGCTGCTGCGCCCGGCCCGCCAGCGGCAGGCGCTGGACCGCTACGCGGGCGACGCGGTGTCCGTACCGCTCGTCAAGTACACCGCCGCGTACCGGCGGCTGCGTGCCGTCGCCACCGAACTGGACGAGCTGACCACCCGCGCCCGCGAACGGGCGCAGGAAGCCGACCTGCTGCGCTTCGGCCTGGACGAGATTGCCGCGGCCGAACCGCAGCCGGACGAGGACGCCGAGCTGGCCGCCGAGGCCGAACGGCTCGGGCACGCCGAGGCACTGGCCTCCGCCGCCGCGGCCGCGCACGCCGCCCTCGCCGGTAACCCCGAGGACCTGGAAGCCGTGGACGCCACCACCCTGGTCGCGGGCGCGCACCGGGCGCTGGACGCCGTGCGCAGCCACGACCCGGCGCTGGCCGCGCTCACCGAGCGGCTGGGCGAGATCGGCATCCTGATGGCGGACGTGGCGGGCGAACTGGCCAGCTACGCGGACGGGCTGGACGCCGACCCGCTGCGGCTGGGCGCCGTCGAGGAGCGCCGGGCCGCCCTCACCCACCTGACGCGCAAGTACGGCGCGGACATCACCGCCGTGCTGGCCTGGGCCGAGGAGAGCGCGGCCCGCCTCGCCGAACTGGACGGCGACGACGACCGGATCGGCGAACTGACGGCGGAGCACGACGCGCTGCGCGCGGAACTGGGTGAGCTGGCGCAGGCGTTGACCGACGCCCGCGAGGCGTCGGCGAAGCGATTCGCCGACGCGGTGACGGCCGAGCTGGCCGAGCTGGCCATGCCGCACGCCAGGGTGAGCGTGCAGATCAGCCAGACCGAGGCAGCCGACGAGAACGACGGCGTCGAGGTCAACGGCCGTACGGTGACCTTCGGCCCCACCGGCGCCGACGAGGTGGAACTCCTCCTCGCCCCGCATCCCGGCACGCCGCCCCGCCCGATCGCCAAGGGCGCCTCGGGCGGTGAACTGTCCCGGGTGATGCTCGCGGTCGAGGTGGTCTTCGCCGGTTCCGACCCCGTACCGACCTATTTGTTCGACGAGGTGGACGCGGGCGTCGGCGGCAAGGCCGCGGTGGAGGTCGGCCGCCGGCTGGCCCGGCTGGCCCGGTCCGCCCAGGTCGTGGTCGTCACCCACCTCCCGCAGGTCGCGGCCTTCGCCGACCGGCAGCTGCTGGTGGAGAAGACCCACGACGGCTCGGTGACCCGCAGCGGCGTCACGGTCCTGGAGGGCGAGGACCGGGTACGCGAACTCTCCCGGATGCTCGCCGGCCAGGAGGACTCCGAGACGGCACGGGCCCACGCGGAAGAACTGCTGGAGACCGCCCGCGCGGGACGCTGAGCCGGGCCGCGGCCGGAAACCGCACAGACGGGACGGATACCGCACAAGGGCCGCTGGCAGCCGTACGGATAGGACGGATGCCAACAAGGGTCGCTGGTAGCCGCACTAGCGCCGCCGGTAGCCGTACAGCGGAACGGACTTCCCGTACTCCCGTACGGCACGCCCCTGCCTCGCTCTAGGCTGCTGATCATGATCGGAACGTTGCGCAAGAGCCTGCCGTTCGCCACCGCGGCAGGCGTCACCCGTGCCGTGTACGGACAGTTCCGGCGTCGGCCGCCCGGTGGGCACGGGCGCTGGGAGCGGACGAACCACTCCGGCCGCACGGTCGACCTGTACAGCGGTCCCGCCATCGCGGCAGGCACCGCGCTCGCGGCCGTGACCGCGCCGGGGCTGTCCGCCCGTACGCGTACGGCGGCGGCGCTGGCCGTCCTGGCGGCCGGTGGCTGCGGTACGTACGACGACCTCGCCGGGGCGGGCGACCCCCGGCGTGGCTTCCGGGCGCACCTGGCGGCCCTGCGGGGCGGTGAGTTGACCAGCGGCGCGGTGAAACTGTTCGGGATCGGTGCGGCCGGGCTGGCTGCCGGCGCGCTGCTCAAGGACCGGCCGCTGGACAAGGTGCTCGCGGGCGTGGTGATCGCGGGCGGCGCGCACTTCGTGAACCTGGTGGACGTACGGCCGGGCCGGGCGGCGGGGGTCACGCTCGCCGCCGCGGCACCGGGGCTGTTGCGGCGCGGCCCGGCCCGGGCCCTGGCCGCCGCGCCGATGGGCGCCGCTGCGGTGATCCTGGCGGACGACCTGGGGGAGCGCACCATGATCGGCGACGCGGGTGCGCACGCCCTGGGCGCAGGGCTCGGCCTCGCCGTCGCCGCCGGTTGCGGCCGCGCGGGGCTGGCCGCGCACGCCGCCGCACTGATCGCGGCCGCGGCGGCCGGCGACCGGGTCAGCCGGGCGGCCGGTGCCGCTGGTGCCGGTGGTGACTGGAGCGGCCGCGGGACCGGTGCCGCCGGCGCCCCAAGCGGTCCCGCCGCCGGTACCGCCCGCGCGTAACGCCCGGGCACCGCACCAGGTCACTGCCGCTGGGCCACCAGAGTGGACGGTTTGTCGCCCATATGGGTGGTCGCGTGAGTGTATGGGCGATGTGCGCCTTTGGAACGGCCCGTCGGCGGTGCCGTATTCACAGCCGGGGCTGGCATCCTGGTGGCGCAGCGCGAACGGCCGCGCGCGACCGCGTCACCGTACCGGCACCTGCCCCGGGCGGCGGACGGAACCCGCGGAGCGCGGCCCGGCCCGCCCACCGACCCCAGGAGCACCGCCCACGTGACCAGCACCCCGGCCCCGCCGCACGGACAGTCGCCGCTGCGCACGGTCCAGGTGCTGGGCCGTGGCAGCGCGGGCAGCGCCGCCCATGTGCGTTCGCTGGCCGCCGGACTGGTCGCCCGCGGGATCCGGGTGACGGTGTGTGCCCCGCCCGCCACCGAGGACACGTACGACTACACGGACGCGGGCGCGCGGTTCGTACCGGTCCCGCCGCGCGCCGACCCGGCGAGCGTGACGTCGCTGCGGGCCGCCTGCGGGGACGCCGACCTCGTGCACGCGCACGGCCTGCGGGCGGGCCTGCGCGCCGCGTTGGCCCTCCAGGGCGCGCGGAGCCGCCGGGTTCCCCTCGTGGTCACCTGGCACACCAAGGCGCATACGGACGGGCCGCGGGCCCGCCTCGTCCATCTGCTGGAACGGCGGGTGGCGCGGGCCGCCGCGGTCGTCCTGGGCGCGTGCTCGGACCTGGTGGACCGGGCGCGTGAGCGCGGCGCCCGCGACGCGCGGCTGGCCCCCGTCGCGATCCCGAACCCGCGGCCGGGCGGCCGTCCGCTCATGGCGGAGGACCGCCCCGCCCATAAGCAACGTGCCGAAATGGGCGCGGTGGACCGCCCCTTGATCGTCGTGGTCGGCCGCCTGGAGTCGCACCAGGGCCTCGACTTCCTGCTGGACGCGGCGCACGCCTGGTGTGCCCTGGACCCGCAGCCGATGGTCGTGGTGGCGGGGGAGGGCGGCCAGCGTGCGGTGCTCCAGCGGCGCATCGACGCCGAGCAGCTGCCGGTGCGCCTGCTCGGCCGGCGCGACGACGTGCTCGAACTCCTCGCCGCCACCGACCTCCTGGTGCTGCCCAGTCGCTGGGAGGCCCGTTCGCTGATCGCCCAGGAGGCACTGCGAGCCGGAGTCCCGCTGGTGGCCACCGACGTCGGCGGCACCCGCGAACTGGTCGGCCGCGCCGCCGAACTGGTTCCGTACGGCGACGCGGCAGCCCTCGCCCGCATCGTCCTGGACCTGCTCGCCGACCCCGACCGCCGGGACACGCTCGCCGCCGCAGGCCGCGCCCAGGCCGCGGGCTGGCCGACCGAGGACGCCACGGTCGCGCAGGTGCTGAGCGTGTACGACGAGCTGATGCAGCGGCGGGAGCGCTGAGCGACCCGAACAGGCGGGCCACCCGGGCAGGGGCGGGGCCCGGGCCTCAGCGATGTGCCGCGCCTCGACAGACCACCGGCGGGTACAGTCGCCGCGGCACCGGCGGTGTCCTGCTCGCGCTGGATCGGCACAGCGGCGCAGACGCTACGGGCCTGACGGCCTGACGGCCTGACGGCCTGACGGACGCCGGGCAGTCGCAGCCCAGGCCGCCTCCCAGGCTCTCACCCCCGGTCCGTGTGCCTCCGGGCCCGTAGGGCCAGCCGCAGGCCGAGGACTGTCTGCGGGTCGTCCAGGTCCGTGCCCAGCAGCTGGGCGATCCGGGCCAGCCGGTCGTACAGCGTCTGCCGGTTGACGTTCAGGTCGCGGGCCGTCTCCGCCTTGCGGCCCGCGCTGGCCAAGTACGCCTCCAGTGTCGGCAGCAGCGGCTGGCGGGCGGTCCGGTCGTGGACGAGCAGGGGGCCGATGGCGCGGTTCACGAAGTCCGTCAGGACGCCCTGCTCGCCGTGTTCGCGCATCCGCCACAGCAGGAGTTCGATGTCCAGCCGGCGCGCGTCGTGCCAGGGCTGTTCCGGCAGGCCCTGCGCGGCGGCGGCCGCTTCCGTCGCGTGCCGCAGTCCGGGGCCCGCCGCCGCCCAGTCGCCCGCCGCGCCGACCACGACCACCGGGCGCCGCGCCGCGGGGGAGTCCGCTCCGGCCCGTACGACTCCCGCGCGAAGGGCCTCGGCGATCCGGTCGGCGACGTGCGTACGGTCCTGGCCCGCGCGCAGCGCGACGAGCAGCGGCACCCGGCCTTCGACGGGCCGTACGCCGAGCAGGACGGGTACGCCCAGCGCGGCCAGTTCCTCGCGCAGGGCGCGGGCCAGTACCGCCCAGCTGCCCGGGGTGGGCAGCTGGGCGGGCAGCCGCATGACCACGGGAAGGAACGGTTCGTCGCCCGGGCGGAAACCCAGCAGGCGGGCCTGCGCCGGGGCCTCGCCCGCGGTGATCCGGCCCGCCGCCAGATCGGCCAGGAAGTCACCGCGCCCGCGCGCGGCCAGCACCTCCTCCTGCCGGGACTGGAGCATCACGACGGCGAGCAGGTCGGCCACGCGCTCGGCGGCGATCCGGTGCACCGGCGCGACGGGCGCGTTGACCGGGAGCAGGGTCAGACGGGCGCGTACGGCGTCCGGGCCGGGCCCGCCGCCGGGCACGTCCACCCGCAGGCCGGTCTCCCGCAGCCCCTCCCACGCCTGGAGCGGGTCGGCGTCCGCGGCCCCGCCGCCGTCCGGCCCCGCCGCGTACAGGGGGCTGCCGTCGGGGGCTTCCAGGCAGAGCGGGTTGCCGGTGAAGGCGGCCAGCTGCCCCAGCACCTCTGGGGCGCCGCCGCCGCGCAGCAGGACGTCCGTACAGCTGCGCAGGAGTTCGTCGGCCTGCCGCAGCAGCAGGTAGTGGCTGTTGACCAGCTCTGTGTGGATCTCTTCGGTGACGGTGACGTACGGGACCTCGCGGTGCAGCTGCACCAGCGGCAGGCCGCAGGCCCGCGCGCTGTCGACGACGGCGGACGGCAGCGCCTCGAAGCGGGAGCCCAGTTCCACGACCAGGGCGGCGATCTCGCGGTCGGCCAGCTCGCGGACGAAGGCGCGCTGTTCGGAGGGGCGGGCGCCCAGCCCGAGGCCGGTGGTCAGCAGCAGCTCGCCGCCCTTGAGGAGGGAGGCGATGTGCGGCACCTCGCCCGCGTGCACCCAGCGTACGGGGCGGTCGAGACGGTCCTCGCCGGCCAGCACCTCGGGCAGCCCGCGCCGCAGCGCGGGCAGCTCCAGCGCCCTGCGTACCGTGATCACCGCTTCGATCTTCGCTTCCGGCCCCATGGCGGGGAACGCTACCCGCAGTCCGCTATCCGGACGTACCGGGACGGTCGCTCCCCCTCCCCGCCGGAGGGGCCGCTCACCCCGACTCCCTGACCACCAGCTTCGCCGCCGTGACCACCGGGGACAGCTCGTCCCCGGGGGCCTCCGGGCCGGCTCCCAGGCGTCGCAGCAGCAGCCGCGCCATCAGCCGGCCCATCTCCTCGACGTCCTGGCGCACCGTGGTCAGCGGCGGGTCCGTCCATGCCGCGGGGTCCAGGTCGTCGTACCCCACCACGCCCACGTCCTCCGGCACCCGGCGGCCGTGTGCCCGCAGGGTGCGCAGCGCGCCGGAGGCCATCAGGTCGGAGCAGACGAAGACGCCGTCCAGGTCCGGCGCGGCGGCCAGCAGCCGGGCCATCGCGCGCTCGCCGCCCTGGGCGGTGAAGCCGCCGTCCGCGATCAGCCGCGGGTCGGGCGCGGCGGGGGCCAGGGCGTCGTGGTAACCGTCCAGGCGGTCCTGGGCGGAGGTCTGGTCGAGCGGGCCGGTGATCACGGCGATCCGGCGGCGGCCGCGGTCCTTCAGGTGACGTACGGCCTGCCGGGCGCCGTCGCGGTTGTCGGTGTCGACGTACAGCGGACGCGGCGCGTGGCCGGCGTCCGCCCAGCCGGGACGGCCGCCGTAGACCGTGGGCAGGCCGGACGCCTCGGCCATCGCGGGCAGCGGGTCGTCGCGGTGCAGCGAGAACATCAGCACGCCGTCGGCGTGTCCGGCGGACAGGTAGCGGCCGACGCGGTCGCAGTCGGCGCGGGTCTCCTGGAGGAGCAGCAGGAGTTGGATGTCGGCTGCCGACAATTCCCGGCTGATGCCGCGCAGTTGGCGTCCGAAGAAGGGGTCGGCGAAGACCCGGGCCTCCGGTTCGGCGATCACCACGGCGACCGCGCCGGTGCGGCGGGTCACCAGGGAGCGGGCCGCGCTGTTCGGTACGTATCCCAGGTCGGTGACCGCGCGCCGGACCCGTTCGCGGACTTCGCCGCGAACCCCGGCGCCGTCGTTGACCACGCGGGAGACCGTGGCGCGGGAGACGCCGGCCCGCGCGGCGACCGCCTCCAGTGTCGGACGCCCGTCTTTCGATGTACGCACCATTCAACCCCCGACGACGAAAACGGGCCAACTCATTGGTCCACGCCAAACCTTGACGGCTCGGCGGGAAGTCGGCACTGTGTGCCCCTACACGGCATGAGAGCGCTCTCAAATCTTCTCAGGCCGCGTGTGAACAAGGAACTCCTCACCACCCCCACGCTGCCGAGGAGCTATGTCATGGACACGAAAATACCCGTACGGAAGCGGACCGGGGCCAGAACCGCGGCACTGCTCGGTGCACTCGGCGCCGCCTTCGCCCTCGTCCTCGCCTGGCCGCCCGCCCTGCCCACCGCTTCGGCCGGTGCACCGGCCGCCGCGTTCAAGGAAGTGTGGCGCACCGACTTCAACGGTTCGGCCGGCTCCCGCCCGTCCGCCGCCGACTGGATCACCGACACCGGTACGAGCTACCCGGGCGGCCCCGCCAACTGGGGCACCGGCGAACACCAGACCTACACCAACCGTCCCGAGAACCTGCAACTCGACGGCGCGGGCCACCTGAAGATCACCGCCCTCAAGAACGGCGCCACCTGGACCTCGGGCCGCATCGAGACCCGCCGCACCGACTTCGCCGCCCCGGCCCGGGGCAAGCTGCGGATCGAGGCGCGCGTCAAGATGCCGGACATCTCCGGCGACGCGGCGCTCGGATACTGGCCGGCGTTCTGGACGCTCGGCGCCGAATTCCGCGGCAACTACTGGAACTGGCCCGGCATCGGCGAGTTCGACATCATGGAGAACGTCAACGGCGCCAACCGCGTCTGGGGCGTGCTGCACTGCGGCGTCAACCCCGGCGGCCCCTGCAACGAGACGCAGGGCAAGGGCAATTCCCGCGTCTGCCCCGGTGCTTCCTGCCAGGCCGGATTTCACACCTACGCCCTGGAACTGGACCGCACCGGCGCCACCGAATACCTCCACTGGTCCGTGGACGGACAGCGCTTCCACACCGTCAGCTCCGCCCAGATGGACGCCGGCACCTGGGCCAGGGCGACCCACCACGGCCACTTCCTCCTGATCAACCTCGCGATGGGCGGCGCCTTCCCGGACGCCGTCGCGGGCCGCCCCACCCCCACCGGCGCGACACGCCCCGGCGCCTCCCTCCTCGTCGACCACGTGTCCGTCTCCGTACAGCAAGGAGCCACCGCATGATCTCCCGTCGTACCCTCCTCGGCGGCCTCGCCGCGACCACCGCCGCCGGAGCCGGCGCGGGCCTGCTCGCCCGTACCGCCGGAGCCGCGCCGACCGGCACCGCGGCCGCCGGACTGCCGCTGCACATCGTCAACCGCACGGGCCGGTACGCCAACACGGCCGTCTGGATCTACATCGTCGGCAACGTTGCAGGCCAGCAGGTACGTGTCACTCCACAAGGTGAACTCAAGCCCATAGCCCTCGGTGACAACCGCCCGGACGGCTTCACCGATTACGCCATGCCGCTCGCCGCGAACGGCACCACCACCCTGCGGATCCCGCGGATGTCCGGCCGCATCTACGCGTCGCTCGGCTCCAAGCTCAAGTTCAAGGCCGTGAAGGACGGCAACGGCAAGCCCGCCCTGGCCTACCCGGCGGGCTGGGTGTCCGGCGACCCCAACTACCCGATCGTGCACGACTGCGCGGAGTTCACTTACGACGGGGCCGGCATGCACTGCAACACCACGGCCGTCGACATGTTCAGCGTTCCGATGTCCATCCGCCTCGTCGGCGCCCGGGACCAGACAGCCGGGGCGCTCAAGGCCGGGGCCCGCTCCCGCATCTTCTCCGAGATCGGCCGCACGCCGGGCTTCGGCAAGCTCGTCGTCGGCGACAAGCGGATCATCGCCCCCAGCCACGGCCTGGACGCCGGACTGTTCGACCGCAACTACTTCGCGCCCTACATCGACCGCGCCTGGAACACGTACACCTCCAAGGACCTGAAGGTCACCACCAACCGCGGCACCTTCACCGGCCGGGTCAGCGGCGGCCAGTTCGCTTTCCGCGGCCCCGCCCAGTTCTCCATCGCCAAGCCCTCCACCCGCGACGTGCTCTTCTGCCACGGCGCCCTGCAAGCCCCCAACGACGGACTGCGCGGCCCGGTCGCCGCGGTACTCGGCGCCGCCCTCAACCGCGCCACCCTCGCCGACCACGCGGCCCAGCCCACCACCAACGCGGGCACCTTCTACAAGGGCCAGCTCGCCAACCACTACGCGCGCGTCCTGCACGCCGAGGCCACCGACGGCAAGGCGTACGGTTTCGCCTTCGACGACGTGGCCAACTTCGCCTCGTACATCGAGGACGGAGCGCCGCGCGAGATGACCCTCACCCTGACGGCCTTCTGAGCCGCCCGGAAACCACAGGCGAGGGGCCACGGCACTGCCGTGGCCCCTCGTGCCGCATGCGCCGGCGGTCTCGGCCGGATGCCTCTACGGCCGGCCAGGCGCGGTCGTCCACCGTCAGAGCACCGCGCCGCACCACCCGGCCACTGCCTACCCGCCGTACGCCCCACTCGCCGTCAGCCGCAGCGCCGTGTCGATCAGCGGGACGTGGCTGAAGGCCTGCGGGAAGTTGCCCACCTGCCGCTGGAGCTTGGAGTCCCACTCCTCGGCCAGCAGGCCCAGGTCGTTGCGGAGCGAGAGCAGCTTTTCGAAGAGGATGCGGGCCTCCTCGACCCGGCCGATCATCGCCAGGTCGTCGGCCAGCCAGAACGAGCACGCCAGGAACGCGCCCTCGTCGCCCTCCAGGCCGTCCACGCCCGCGTCCTCGCCCGAGGTCGGGTAGCGCAGGATGAAGCCGTCCTCGGTGCCCAGCTCGCGCTGGATGGCCTCGATGGTGCCGATCACCCGCTTGTCGTCCGGCGGCAGGAAGCCCATCTGCGGAATCAGCAGCAGCGAGGCGTCCAGCTCCTTGGAGCCGTAGGACTGCGTGAAGGTGTTGCGCTCCTTGTCGTAGCCCTTCTCGCACACCTCCCGGTGGATCGTCTCGCGCAGCTGCCGCCAGCGGTCCAGCGGGCCGTCCACGTCACCGGACTCGATCAGCTTGATCGTGCGGTCCACCGCGACCCAGGTCATCACCTTGGAGTGCACGAAGTGGCGGCGCGGGCCGCGCACCTCCCAGATGCCCTCGTCCGGCTCGTCCCAGTGCTTCTCCACCCACTGGATCAGCTTGAGCTGGAGCAGCGAGGCGTAGTCGTTGCGGGCCAGACCGGTGTTGTGCGCCAGGTGCAGTGCCTCGGTGACCTCGCCGTACACGTCGAGCTGGAGCTGTCCGGCGGCGCCGTTGCCGACCCGTACGGGCTGTGAGTTCTCGTAGCCGGTCAGCCAGGTCAGCTCGTTCTCGCCCAGCTCCCGCTCGCCCGCGATCCCGTACATGATCTGCAGGTTCTCCGGGTCGCCGGCCACCGCGCGCAGCAGCCACTCGCGCCAGGCGCGGGCCTCCTCGCGGTAGCCGGTGCGCAGCAGCGAGGACAGGGTGATCGCCGCGTCGCGCAGCCAGGTGAAGCGGTAGTCCCAGTTGCGCGAGCCGCCGATGTCCTCGGGCAGCGAGGTGGTGGGCGCCGCGACGATGCCGCCGGTCGGCGCGTACGTGAGCGCCTTGAGCGTGATCAGCGAGCGGACCACCGCGTCCCGGTACGGGCCGTGGTACGTGCAGTGGTCCACCCACTCGCGCCAGAAGTCCTCGGTCGCCTCCAGCGCCGCCTCCGGCTCCGGCACGCCCGGCGGGCGGCTGTGCGAGGGCTGCCAGCTGATGGTGAAGGCGATCCGCTCGCCCGGGCCGACCGTGAAGTCCGCGTAGGTCGTCAGGTCCTTGCCGTAGGTCTCGGCGTCCGTGTCGAACCACACCGAGTCGGGCCCGGCGACGGCGACGGTACGCTCGTCGATCTTGTGGACCCACGGCACCACCCAGCCGTAGGAGAACCGCATGCGCAGTGCCGAGCGCATCGGCACCCGCCCGCTGACGCCTTCCACGATACGGATCAGCTGCGGCGTCGCGTCCTCGCGCGGCGGCATGAAGTCGATGACCCGAACGGTGCCGCGCGGGGTGTCCCACTCGGACTCCAGGACGAGCGAGTCGCCCCGGTAGCGCCGGCGGTCGGCGGGCAGCGGCCCGCCCTCGGAGCTGTGCGCGGGCCCCAGCCGCCAGAAACCGTTCTCTTCCGTGCCCAGCAGTCCTGCGAAGACCGCGGGTGAGTCGAAGCGGGGCAGGCACAGCCAATCAACCGTGCCGTCCCGGCACACAAGAGCGGCGGTCTGCATATCGCCGATGAGTGCGTAGTCCTCGATGCGCCCGGCCACGTGCATCTCCCGTCGAACTGGAGTGACGCCCCCCATGGGACGTGTGATCTTGTCCGTCCTGCCCATGAAACTCCGCCGAGCAGCGAGTCCGGAAATCGGGCGGGGGTGATGCCTTGCCGGACGGCCCGTGGCGAGTGTCCGAGCAGGATACGACGCACGGCAGTGATCCGCTTGCCGCTGCGGGAAGACGGCACTGCGCCGAACGGGTGGCCTGGGTCACGCGGGGGCCCGCGCGCCCCGCGGGGCAGGGCCGTACGTGTGCGCCGCGAGCGTGGCCGGGCACGACCATGCCCGGTCGCTGATAGCCTGGTACCCCGTGGACCGAGGGGCCCGCGCCAGTCGCGCGGCACCCCCGACCGCAGCGAAGGCACCCCTGAAATCCGCAGGGCGTGGCTGATTCGCACCTCTTCACCACGCGACCACGGGAGCCCCCTCTTGGCCATGCCGCCGAAATCCACGACGACCAAGCACCTCTTCGTCACCGGGGGCGTCGCCTCCTCGCTCGGCAAGGGCCTCACCGCCTCCAGCCTGGGCGCGCTGCTCAAGGCGCGGGGCCTGCGGGTCACGATGCAGAAGCTCGATCCGTACCTGAACGTCGACCCCGGCACGATGAACCCGTTCCAGCACGGTGAGGTCTTCGTCACCAACGACGGAGCCGAGACCGACCTGGACATCGGCCACTACGAGCGCTTCCTGGACGTCGACCTCGACGGCTCCGCGAACGTCACCACCGGCCAGGTCTACAACACCGTGATCGCCAAGGAGCGGCGCGGTGAGTACCTGGGCGACACCGTGCAGGTCATCCCGCACATCACCAACGAGATCAAGCACCGCATCCGCCGGCTGGCCCACGAGGACGTCGACGTCGTCATCACCGAGGTCGGCGGCACGGTCGGCGACATCGAGTCGCTGCCGTTCCTGGAGACCGTCCGCCAGGTCCGCCACGAGGTCGGCCGGGACAACGTCTTCGTCGTGCACATCTCGCTGCTGCCCTACATCGGCCCCTCCGGCGAGCTGAAGACCAAGCCGACCCAGCATTCGGTCGCGGCGCTGCGCAACATCGGCATCCAGCCGGACGCCATCGTGCTGCGCGCCGACCGCGAGGTCCCCACCGCCATCAAGCGCAAGATCTCGCTGATGTGCGACGTGGACGAGGCCGCCGTCATCGCCTGTCCGGACGCGCCTTCCATCTACGACATCCCCAAGGTCGTGCACGCCGAGGGCCTGGACGCGTACGTCGTGCGCAAGCTGGACCTGCCGTTCCGCGACGTGGACTGGACGGTCTGGGCCGACCTGCTGGACCGGGTGCACAACCCCGACCACGAGGTGAAGGTCGCGCTGGTCGGCAAGTACATCGACCTGCCGGACGCCTACCTGTCGGTCACCGAGGCGCTGCGCGCCGGCGGCTTCGCCAACAAGGCCCGCGTCAAGATCAAGTGGGTCACCTCCGACGACTGCAAGACCCCGGCCGGCGCCAAGCAGCAGCTCGCCGACTGCGACGCGGTCTGCATCCCCGGCGGCTTCGGCGACCGCGGTGTGGACGGCAAGGTCGGCGCCATCACCTACGCCCGCGAGAACAAGCTGCCGCTGCTCGGCCTGTGCCTGGGCCTGCAGTGCGTGGTCATCGAGGCGGCCCGCAACCTGGCCGGCATCGAGGGCGCGAACTCCACCGAGTTCGACCCGGCCGCCGCCGACCCGGTCATCTCCACGATGGCCGAGCAGATGGACATCGTCGCCGGCGAGGGCGACATGGGCGGCACGATGCGGCTGGGCATGTACCCCGCCAAGCTGGCCGAAGGATCGATCGTGCGCGAGGTCTACGACGACCAGCCGTACGTCGAGGAGCGCCACCGCCACCGCTACGAGGTCAACAACGCCTACCGCGGCGAGCTGGAGAAGAAGGCCGGCCTGCTGTTCTCCGGCACCTCCCCGGACAACAAGCTGGTCGAGTACGTCGAGTACCCGCGCGAGACGCACCCCTACCTGGTCGCCACCCAGGCGCACCCGGAGCTGCGCTCCCGCCCGACCCGCCCGCACCCGCTCTTCGCCGGCCTGGTGAAGGCGGCCGTCGAGCGCAAGACCGGCGCTGCGGCCGGCGCCAAGAAGGGCGCCAAGGCCTGATCCCGCGGGCGGCCGGTCCCTTGCGCAGCGCGCGCGGGGGGCCGGCCGCCCGCCGGGTACGGTTGACCGGGGCACCTGGCCTTTCACGGCCGGGCGCCCCGGTCGACTGCTTTGCGGAAGGACGTACATGGCCATCCAGGACAGCCCGGAAGCGTGGCGGATCACCGCCACCGCGACGCCGTTCACCGGCAAGAAGACCAGCATGCGTACGGACGAGGTCGTCATGCCGGACGGCTCCACGGCCACCCGGGACTACCAGGTCCACCCCGGCTCGGTGGCCGTCGTCGCGCTCGACGAGGAGGACCGGGTGCTGGTCCTGCGCCAGTACCGCCACCCCGTACGGCACAAGCTGTGGGAGATCCCGGCCGGACTGCTGGACGTACCCGGCGAGAACCCGCTGCACGCCGTCCAGCGCGAGCTGTACGAGGAAGCACACGTCAAGGCCGAGGACTGGCGGGTGCTGACGGACGTCTACACCACCCCCGGCGGCTGCGACGAGGCCGTACGCATCTTCCTGGCCCGCGACCTGTCCGAGGCCGAAGGGGAGCGCTTCGAGGTCTCCGAGGAGGAGGCCGACATGGAGCTGGCGCGGGTGCCGGTCAACGAACTGGTACACGGCGCGCTCGCCGGTGAACTGCACAACAACTGCCTGGTGGTGGGCGTGCTCGCGCTGGCCGCCGCCCGCGCGGGGGAGGGCCTGGACGCGCTGCGCCCGGCCGACGCGCCGTGGCCGGCCCGCCCGTTCGAGGCCTGAGCACCGCCGCTCCGCCCACCTCCACACCCCGCCACAGCCCCGCGGTCCGATGATCCGCTGATCCGGACGGGTGACTCAACCGTCGTGCTCCACCGGGCGTGTGACGGGTCGTGAACTACGCTCGACGGCGTGCCCGTACGCGACCGCGACGGGCTCGTAAGCGCAGGTGGACGGGAGCGTGACCCGTGGCGGATCAGGCGGTGGGCGGGGGACACGTCCCGCCGGGGAAGGCGGGCGGACCCGCGACGGCGGCACGGCGGCAACCGGGGCCGGAACCCGAGCCGGAGCCGGGCGGTCCGGCCGCGCCGCCCGCCGCCGGCCGCGCCACCGCCGGCCGGACCCCGGACGGGCACGCCACCGCGGACCGCCCCGGCAGCCGCCGTCCCCCCGCCCGCCGCACCGTTCCGCCCGCCGCCACCGCGGCCGGTGGCTTCATCGGCCGCCGCCGCGAGCTGAAGGCCCTCCGCGCCGACATCGCCCGTACCGGCCTGGACACCCTCTCCGGGCGCCGCGGCGCCCGCAGCCGCGTCCTGCTGATCGCCGGACGCCCCGGCTCCGGCCGCAGCGCCCTCGCCGCCGAACTCGCCCGGCAACTCGCCGACGATTACCCCGACGGAGTACTGCGCGCCACCCTGACCACTCCCGGCGGCGGCCCCGTACCCCTCGACCTCGTCGCCCGCGACCTGCTCAGCGCACTCGGCGCCCCCGTGAAACCCGGCGCCGCCGAGGACGAGCTGACCGAGGCGCTCCGCGCGGCCCTCGCCGAGCGCCGCACCCTGCTCCTCCTGGACGACGCGGCCGGCGCCGAGCAGGTCGAACCGCTGCTGCCGGACGCCGCCGACTGCCTCGTCGTCGCGGTCTCCGAAGGTCCGCTCACCGGCATCACGGACGTACGGCCCTGCACCCTGGGCGGCCTGGACAACGCGTCCGCCGTCGAACTGCTCAGCCGGTACGCGGGCCCCACCCGCATCACCGTCGACCCCCGCTCCGCCGACGCCGTCGCCGAGGAGTGCGGCGGCCGCCCCGCCGCGCTCGTCCTGGCGGGCGGCTGGCTCGCCGGACACTCCAAGAACTCCGTCGCCGACCTCCTCCAGGCGCTGCGCGACGTACCGGAGCAGGCCGACGAACCGGCCGGCGGCCGGCCCATGGCCCGCGCCTTCCGCCTCGTGTACGACACCCTGCCGCCGGTCGCCGCCCGCACCCTGCGGCTGATCACCCTCGCCCCGGCCGGACTGGTGGACGCGCACATCGCCTCCGCCCTGGCGGGCTGCTCGGTCGCCGCGGCCGAGTCGGCGCTCCAGGACTTCGCCGCCCGGGGGCTGCTGCGGCCGGTGGAGGGCGCGGAGCCACAGCCCTCGGGACCGGGCGCCCCGGCCGCCGGGAGCGCCGGTCTCCAGGCGCAGTACCGGATGCCCGGCTGCCTGGTCCATCTCGTACGGGCCGCGATGCACGAGAAGGAGCGGCCCGCCGAGATCCAGCTGGCCCGGGCCCGGATGCTGGAACGCACCGTACGGCTCCTCCAGTCGTGCCGGGCGCTCGGCGAACCCGCCGGATCGCCGGCCCGGCAGAAGGTGGCCGGCCTGCCGCGCTCGCTGCGCTTCGCCTCCACCGCCTCCGCCGCCGCCTGGCTGCGCAGCCGCCGGCCCGCCCTCCTGGAGGCGGCCCGGATCGCCGTCGAGGAAGGCGAACTGGACACCCTGGACCGGCGGCTGATGGCCGCCATCGTCCGTACGCTCATCGCCCACCAGGGCGCCGAGGCCGCCGCGCCCGACCTCTACGGGCTGCACGGCCTGGTCCTGGAAGTCGCCGAACGGCGCGGCCTGGCCCGGGAGCGGGCCGCGGCGCTGCTCAACCTCGGCGACCTGGACGCGCAGGCCGGGCGGACCGCGGACGCGATGGCCCGCTACCGGGGCGCGCTGACCGCGGCGCGCGAGGTCAGGGACCCCATCGCGACCGTACGGGCACTGGAGTCGCTGGGCGGTACGTACACGGAGCTGGGGGACTGGCAGCGGGCCGCCGACTGGTACGGGCGGGCGCTGGAGCTGCGCCTGACCCGGGGCGAGAACGCGGACGGGGCGCGGCTGCACGGCCGGATCGGCGCGGTGCTGACGTATGCGGCGCGGTGGGGCGAGGCGCTCAAGGAGTGGCGGGCCGCCTACGGGGCGTACCGGAGGCTGGGCGATGTGGCGGGCCAGGCCCGCGCGCTCGGCGAGGCGGCGCGGGTGCAGGAGTACGCGGGCCGCCCCGAGGAGTCGCTGCGGACCTGCACCGCGGCCCTCTCGCTGGCCGCCGAGGCCCGCGACGGACGGCTGGAGGCGGCGCTGCAGCTGCGGATCGCGGACACCCTCGACCGGCTCGGCGACCCGGCAGCCGCAAGGCTGCACCGGGGTCTGGGGGAACGTCTTCTCTCAGATCACCCACAGTGACCTACGAAATCGGTGGTGTTCCTCTCAGTAATAGATGCTTTGCAAGGCTAGACAACTCGGAATCCTTAAATAGACTGGCCAGGCCGCGGGCGCCGCGGTCAGTCCCGGCATGTTTCCCATGCGTGGATTTTTCCTGCAAGCTCTCTTACAAGGACCGTGATCGACGTGAAGGTCGGCATCCCCCGCGAGGTCAAGAACAACGAGTTCCGGGTGGCGATCACGCCCGCCGGTGTCCACGAGCTGGTCCGCCACGGCCACCAGGTCGTCATCGAGAAGGACGCCGGCCTCGGCTCGGCCATCCCGAACGAGGAGTACGTCTCGGCCGGCGCCGAGATCCTCGACACCGCCGACGAGGTCTGGGCCACCGCGGACCTGCTGCTGAAGGTCAAGGAGCCGATCGCGGAGGAGTACCACCGCCTCCGCAAGGACCAGACCCTCTTCACCTACCTGCACCTGGCCGCCTCCCGCGAGTGCACCGACGCGCTCCTGGAGTCCGGCACCACCGCCATCGCCTACGAGACCGTCGAGACCCCGGGCCGCCAGCTGCCGCTGCTCGCCCCGATGTCCGAGGTCGCGGGCCGTATCGCCCCGCAGGTCGGCGCCTACCACCTGATGCGCCAGGCCGGCGGCCGCGGCGTACTGCCGGGCGGCGTGCCCGGCGTGGCCGCGGGCAAGGCCGTCGTCATCGGCGGCGGCGTCTCCGGCTGGAACGCCGTGCAGATCGCCGTGGGCCTCGGCTTCCACGTCACCCTGCTCGACAAGGACATCAACAAGCTGCGCGAGGCGGACCGGATCTTCGGCACCAAGGTGCAGACGATCGTCTCCAACGCCTACGAGCTGGAGAAGGCCGTCGTCGAGGCCGACCTCGTCGTCGGCGCGGTCCTCATCCCGGGCGCCAAGGCCCCGAAGCTGGTCACCAACGAGCTGGTCGCCAAGATGAAGCCCGGAAGTGTCCTTGTCGACATCGCCATCGACCAGGGCGGCTGCTTCGAGGACTCCCGTCCCACCACCCACGCCGAGCCGACCTTCCAGGTCCACAACTCGGTCTTCTACTGCGTGGCCAACATGCCGGGCGCGGTGCCCAGCACCTCCACCTACGCCCTGACCAACGCCACGCTGCCCTACATCGTGTCGCTGGCCAACAACGGCTGGGTCGAGGCGCTGCGCCGCGACGCCGCCCTGGCCAAGGGCCTGAACACGCACGACGGCAAGGTCGTCTACGGCCCCGTCGCCGAGGCGCACGGCCTGGAGGCCACCGACCTGGCCACGCTTCTCGGCTGAGGCGCGGACGTCAATAGCGCGCGTCAATGACGCACTGCCGGCCGGGCCTTGTCCTCAAGGCCCGGCCGCGGCCGTTCACCGACACGCCGCACGCCCGAAACCGCGCGGGCGGTCCTCAACTCGCCGAGAACGTAACCCTTTAACCGATTCGCACACCCTCGAAACCTCGGGCTTGTGCGGCTTGCACCCTTGACATCGGCATGTTCGATTGCCGACACATCGGGCCGGGTCCGGCGGATTGTGTTGCTGCGAACGCCCGACACGCCATAGAGTCGCCAACCGTCGGCATAGTGCCACGCTGACCTATCGATAAGTTTCCTGGTCACATCCAAGGAGGTAAGACGACTTGTGAATGAGTCGACATTTACTCCCGGAGGTGGTCGACCAGGAGCGGTTGCACGGGGCCAGGGTCCCTCGGGGCTCCAGGCTGTCGGCTCCGTCGCTGTCCACACCTTCGCGACCCAACAGAGCCCCACGACGACAGCCCACCAGAGCATGGACGGCCATCACGTGAACGCCATGGCCGGCGACCGGGGCGGCTCAGATCCCACCCGGCTCGCCGACTACGACGACCTGCCCGAGGGGCACTTCTACGACCCGGACGCGGAGTACGAACCGGACCCCGAATACGCGGCCACGCTCGCGCCGGACGCCGCCCGCCAGCGCCGCGAACGCGTCGGCCCCACCGGGCGCCCCCTTCCCTACTTCCCGATTCCAGGACCGTTGACGGACCACGGCCCCGCCAAAATCATCGCGATGTGCAACCAGAAAGGCGGGGTGGGAAAGACCACCTCGACCATCAACCTGGGTGCCGCGCTCGCCGAATACGGCCGACGGGTGCTGCTCGTCGACTTCGACCCGCAGGGCGCGCTGTCCGTCGGGCTCGGAGTCAACCCGATGGAACTGGACCTGACGGTCTACAACCTGCTCATGGAGCGGGGCATGTCGGCCGACGAGGTACTGCTGAAGACCGCGGTCCCCAACATGGACCTGCTGCCCAGCAATATCGATTTGTCAGCCGCCGAGGTCCAGCTGGTCAGCGAGGTCGCGCGCGAATCGACACTCCAGCGCGCGCTGAAGCCGCTGATGGCCGACTACGACTACATCGTCATCGACTGCCAGCCCTCGCTCGGCCTGCTCACCGTCAACGCCCTGACGGCGGCTCACAAGGTCATCGTCCCGCTGGAGTGCGAGTTCTTCGCGCTGCGCGGTGTGGCGCTGCTCACCGAGACGATCGAGAAGGTCCAGGAACGGCTCAACCCCGACCTGGAACTCGACGGCATCCTGGCGACCATGTACGACTCGCGGACCGTCCACAGCCGCGAGGTCCTCGCGCGCGTCGTCGAAGCGTTTGACGACCACGTGTACCACACGGTCATCGGCCGTACCGTGCGCTTCCCGGAGACCACCGTCGCGGGTGAGCCGATCACCACGTACGCGTCCAACTCCGTCGGTGCCGCCGCCTACCGTCAGCTGGCCAGGGAGGTGCTCGCCCGGTGTCACGCCGAGTGAGTCTGCCCGGAGCCGACGAGTTGTTCCGCACGACCGGGGGGTCGGGGCTGCAGTCCCCGGCGCCCCGCAAGTCCAACGGCCCGGCAGCGGCGAACGGGGACGGGGTCCCGCCGGGTAACGGGGGAACGCCTCGGGTGCCGGCACCCGGTGGTGAGCCGGGAGCCGAGGCCGCGGCCGTGCCCGCGGCCGGCGAGGAAACGACCCCGCGGCAGCGACGGGCCGAACCGGAAGCCGGTGCGGACGGGACGGCGCCCGCCGAGCACGGCGGGCGTGGACGCGGCCCCGAAGCGGAGGGGCGGCCGGCGTCGGCCGGCACGCCCCAGGAAGCCGGCTCCTCCCGGCGCCGCGGGCGGGGCGCGAACCGGCGCCCCAGCGGCCGGGAACGGCACGACGAGAAGATCACGGTCTACGTCTCCGCCGAAGAGCTGATGGACCTCGAACACGCGCGGCTGGTCCTGCGGGGCGAGCACGGACTCGCGGTCGACCGCGGACGCATCGTCCGCGAGGCGGTGGCGGTGGTCCTGGCGGACCTGGAGTCCCGGGGCGACGCGAGCATTCTGGTGCGGAGGTTGCGGGGCCGGTGAGACGGCCTCAGAGGGCTGAACCCTGAATCGTGGGCGCGCCCCCACGGGTGTGAACGTTCTCGCGCTCCGCGCGAGGGGGTGGCGCTTTGCGCCGGGTTCGCAATGTTTTGGTGGTGGGTGCGGGACCCCTGCGGGGCCCGAGCCCCCCACCACCCGCCCCGCGCAGCCCCAACCCGTCCGGCGTTTGAGGACACCTGAGCGGCAACCACGACGCCGGGAAGCCGAACCCCACCCACGCCGGCAACGCCGAGCTTGAATTCGGCTGCCCCCCGGGACGGCTACGCTTTGGGGGATGGCCACCACCGAAGACCTTGCCCCGTCGCTCGCGGACGGTGAGACCGGTGACGGCAGGTTCACCGTTCGGCTGGAGAACTTCGAGGGGCCGTTCGATCTTCTGCTTCAGTTGATCTCCAAGCACAAGATGGACGTCACCGAGGTTGCCCTGTCCCGGGTGACGGACGAGTTCATGGCGTACATCCGGGCCATGGGGCCGGACTGGGACCTGGACCAGACCACGGAGTTCCTGGTCGTGGCGGCGACGCTGCTCGATCTGAAGGCGGCGCGGCTGCTGCCCGTGGCCGAGGTGGAGGACGAGGCGGACCTGGCGCTGCTGGAGGCGCGGGATCTGCTGTTCGCGCGGCTGCTCCAGTACAGGGCGTACAAGCGGATCGCGGACATCTTCAGCGAGCGCCTGGAGGACGAGGGGCGCCGTTACCCCCGTACGGTCGGGCTGGAGCCGCATCATGCGGAGCTGCTGCCCGAGGTCGCCCTCAGCATCGGCGCGGAGGGGTTCGCCCGGCTCGCGGTGAAGGCGATGCAGCCCAAGGCCAGGCCGCAGGTGTATGTGGATCACATTCATGCGCCGCTGGTGAGTGTCAGGGAGCAGGCGGAGGTGCTGGTGGCCCGGTTGCGCGCGGCCGGTACGGCCGCATTCGCGGAGCTGACCGAGGACGCGCCGGACACGCTCACCGTCGTCGCCCGCTTCCTGGCGCTGCTGGAGCTGTACCGGGAGCGTGTGGTGGAGCTGGACCAGGATCAGGCGCTGGGCACGCTGACGGTCCGGTGGACGGGTGGTGTGGAGGCGGAGCCGGTCGTGACGGACGAGTTCGACCGGGAGCCGGGGCAGCGGGACGCGCGGGCCGGTGAGGACGAGGGAGAGCAGGTGGAGCCGGGGTGAGCGGCGTGGAGCAGGAGAGCGTGGCCGAGGCCGATTCGGCTGTGGCCCATTCGGCCGAGGGCCCGGTCGGCGCGCTTGCCGTCGCGGATCTGGAGCTGCGGCCCGCGCTGGAGGCGGTGCTGATGGTCGTGGACGAGCCGGCGACCGAGGAACACCTGGCCAGGGTACTGGAGCGGTCCCGCCGTGAGGTGGCGCTCGCGCTGCGGGAGCTGTCGGAGGACTACACCCGGCAGGGGCGCGGTTTCGACCTGCGGCTGGTGGCCGGGGGGTGGCGTTTCTACACGCGGCCGGCGTACGCGGACGCCGTGGAGAGTTTCGTGCTGGACGGCCAGCAGGCCCGGCTCACGCAGGCCGCATTGGAGACTCTGGCCGTGGTCGCGTACCGTCAGCCGGTCAGCCGTTCCCGGGTCTCGGCCGTTCGCGGGGTGAACTGTGACGGTGTGATGCGCACTCTTCTCCAGCGCGGTCTGGTGGAGGAGACGGGGACGGAACCTGAAACAGGTGCGATCCTGTACAGGACGACGAACTACTTTCTGGAGCGGATGGGCCTGCGCGGCCTGGACGAGCTCCCGGAGCTCGCTCCCTTCCTCCCGGAGGCGGAGGCGGTCGAGGGCGATTCCCGGGAAGGTGTTCCGTCGTTCGACGTAGACGACAGCGGCGACTCTCAGACGGATCATTGATGCGAAGCAGCGGCAGGAACAACAGGGACACCGGTAGGGGCAACAACTACCGGGGTGCGGGCAACAAGAAGGACGAGAAGCAGCAGCGCGCCGGCCGGCCCCGTCCCGAGGAGCGCCGCTACGACGTGGGCGAGGGCGGCCAGGGCCGTGGCGACGGCGCGGGCCGTGGCGGCTCCGGCGGCCGTGGCGGCCAGGGCGGCTCCGGCGGCCAGGGCGGTCGCGGCGGCTCCGGCGGCCGTGGCGGGTCCCCGGACCGTGGCGAGGAGCGCAGGGGCCGCGGCGCGGCGGCCCGCGGCGGCGCCAAGGGCGGCCCCCGTACGAGCCCGAAGAGCGGCGGCAAGCCCGGCGGCAAGGGCCCGCAGCAGCGTGGCCGGGGGCAGGCCCCGGCGCGGCCCCGTGAGTACGACGCGCAGGTGGAGGAGCGTAACCGCGCTCGCCACAGCAAGCCGCAGATCAAGACGCCGAAGACGTTCGGTGACCAGGAGGGCGAGCGCCTGCAGAAGGTGCTGGCCCGTGCGGGCATGGGCTCGCGCCGCGCGTGCGAGGAGCTGATCGACCAGGCGCGGGTCGAGGTCAACGGGCAGATCGTCATGGAGCAGGGCGTCCGCGTCGACCCGGAGAAGGACGAGGTCAAGGTGGACGGCCTGACGGTCGCCACGCAGTCGTACCTCTTCTTCGCGCTGAACAAGCCGGCCGGTGTCGTCTCGACGATGGAGGACCCGGACGGGCGGCAGTGCCTGGGCGACTATGTGACCAACCGCGAGACGCGGCTGTTCCACGTGGGCCGGCTGGACACGGAGACCGAGGGCATCATCCTGCTCACCAACCACGGCGAGCTGGCCCACCGGCTGACCCACCCGCGGTACGGCGTGAAGAAGACGTACCTGGCCGCGATCCAGGGCCCGCTGCCGCGTGACCTGGGCAAGCAGCTCAAGGACGGTATCCAGCTGGAGGACGGCTACGCGCGCGCCGACCACTTCCGGGTGGTGGAGAACACCGGCAAGAACTACCTGGTCGAGGTGACCCTCCACGAGGGCCGCAAGCACATCGTGCGCCGGATGCTGTCCGAGGCGGGCTTCCCGGTGGACAAGCTGGTGCGGACGGCGTTCGGGCCGATCTCGCTGGGTGACCAGAAGTCCGGCTGGCTGCGGCGGATGACCAATACCGAGGTCGGGATGCTGATGCGCGAGGTGGACATGTAGCGGTCACGGGAGCCGGGCACCCGGGCCGGGTGCCTTGCCGGTGGGCCGGACCACCCCTTATTGTCACTGTGACGATTAAGGGGTGGTTTTTTCATGGCGTCCGCCGCGACCGGATCGCTCATCGGGCTGGCGCTCGGTGACGCGCTCGGGTTTCCGACCGAGTTCAACGACGTACCCGCGATTCTGGCGCAGTGCGGCCCGTGGCGGGAGATGGCACTGCCCGACCCCGCGTACGTCACCGACGACACGCAGATGACGATCGCCCTCGGGCGCGGTCTGCGGACGGCCATGGCGGGCGGTGGCGTCCTGGACGCCGCGAGTCTGCTGCCGCCCGTACGGCAGGAGTACGTCGACTGGTGGCGCTCCCCGGACAACAACCGGGCGCCGGGCAACACCTGCCTCACGGCCTGCCGGCTGCTCAGCGACGGTACGCGGCCGTGGGCGGAGGCCAGCAGGACCGGCTCGAAGGGGTGCGGCGCGAATATGCGGGTGGCGCCCGTGGGGCTGGTTCCGGGGCTGAGCCCGGAGCAGCGTTCCGGGGCGGCACAGCTCCAGTCCGCGCTGACGCACGGGCATCCGACCGCGCTCGCCGCCAGTGACCTGACGGCGTACGCCGTGCACGTGCTCGCGCAGGGTGCCCGGCCGGACGAGCTGACCGGGCTGCTGCGCTCCTATGCGGTCGGGAGCCGTGGCGTGTACCGGGCCGACTGGCTCGGTGATCTGTGGCGGTATGCCCAGGACGCGTCTCCGGAGCACTTCATCGCGCGCGGCTGGGACGAGTGCCTCGGCGTGCTGGACCGGCTGGACGCCGCGCTGCGCGCGCCCGACCCGGAGGCCGACCCGTGCCCGGCCACCGGCGCCGGCTGGATCGCCGAGGAGGCGTTCGCCACCGGCCTGCTGTGCTTCCTGCTCTTCCCCGAAGAGCCGCTGACCGCGCTGCGCCGGGCCGCCTGCTCCTCCGGCGACTCCGACTCGATCGCCTGCCTCGCCGGTGCCTTCGCCGGCGCCCACCTGGGCGCCGGGGCGTGGCCCGAGGAGTGGGCGGGCCGGATCGAGTACCGCGACCAGCTGCTGGCCCTTGGGGAGGCGTGGGATGCGTAGCGCTGTCCTGGCGGCGGCCGGGCTGCCGGAGATCGACCTGGGTGTGGTGACGGCGGGGGAGGGGGATCCGCTGGTCTTCGCGACGGTTTCCGGCGCGCACCTGTACGGCTTTCCCTCCCGCGACTCGGACGTGGACCTGCGCGGCGCGCACCTGCTGCCGGCTGCCGCGCTGGTCGGACTGCGGGAGCCGGACGAGACGCGGTCCTGGATGGCGGACCGGGACGGCGTCGAGGTCGACCTCGTCACGCACGACCTGCGCAAGTTCGCGCGGCTGATGCTGCGGCGCAACGGCTACGTACTGGAGCAGCTGCTCTCACCGCTGGTGGTGCGGACGAGCGCGGTGCACGAGGAACTGGTGGCGCTGGCGCCCGCCGTCCTCACCCGCCATCACGCCCACCACTACCGGGGCTTCGCGACCACGCAGTGGCGGCTCTTCGAGAAGACCGGCGAGCTGAAGCCGCTGCTCTACACGTTGCGGGTGCTGCTGACCGGCATTCACCTGATGGGCAGTGGTGAGGTGCAGGCGCATCTGCCCACGCTGATCGGGCTGGTGCCGGCGCCTTCGTACGTGCCCGAGCTGGTCGAGGCCAAGGCCGCGGCGGAGCACGGGTCCGCCGCCGAGCTGGTGGACGTGGAGCGGCTGCGGGCCGACGTGGCGGAGCTGCACGGCCGGCTGGACGCGGCGCAGGCCGCCTCCGCGCTGCCGGACGCCCCCGGCGGGTACGACGCGCTACACGACCTCGTCGTACGGGCCCGGCTCGGCGCAGCGGAGCGCTGACGCGCGCCGGACGCGGTACAGGAAGTCCTCGACGCGGCGGCGGTCGGGCTCCGGCGGCAGCGGGGAGCCGGGCTCGGCCGCCGCGGCCTGCTCGGCCAGTACGGTCACCCGGCGTTCGACCTCGGCCCAGGGCACCTCGCCGCGTTTGACGGCGAGCAGCTCGTCGCGCGCGTCGCCGACGTCCAGCGTGAGCACGCCCGTACGCAGCAGGTCACGGGAGCTGCGCAGCAGGCGCAACAGGTGCATGGCGTGCTTCCAGCGGGGCGCGCCGTGCTGCCGTACGTCCGCCTCCAGCTTCTTGAGCTGGCCGGCCGCGTAGCCGGTGAAGGTGCGGTGCACGTGGCGGGAGAGGAACGCGCCGCGCAGGGCGAGCAGTTCGCGGCCGGTGGCGTCGAGGTGTTCGACGAGGGGGGAGTGCAGGCACTCCAGGATGTTGGGGTTGGCGCGCAGCGCCAGTTCGCAGAAGCGTTCCAACTCCCAGGAGAACTCCTCCTCGCGCGGCCCCTCCACATGCGTCGGCGGCTTCTCGAAGCGCCAGAACAGCGGGGTGGGCGCGAGATAGACACCGCGCCGGTCGGTGTCGCTTCCGTCGGTGGCGAGCCCGAAGGCACGGGAACCCATGACGCAGGCGTAGACGGTGTGGCCGGTGACCAGGGCGTGGTCGGCGAGCGGGGCGTGGCCGGTGACGGGGGACGGCATGAGGGGGATTGTGGCTGGTGGGAGCGGTCTGCGCCAGCCGGTTTCGGGTGGCGGAAACGCCGCGCGTCGGTACGTTGGAATGAAGTCACTCGTCGCGTGGGCCTCATCGACACTGCCGGGAATGCGTGGAAAGGCACGGACATGACGGGATCACCAGACCTCGGGAGACTGATGGGCCGGCGGCCCGGCAGCGGCCACGGCGGCGCGGCAGGAGACCTCATCGGATCGCTGCTGGGGGCGCTCGGCGGCAGTACCGGTACCGGAGGGCACGGCGCACCCGGACACGGCGGCGGTCCCGGACACGGCGGTGGCATACGGACCGTACTGGGCAAGCTCCTCCAAGGAGAGCTGGGACGCCAGGCGCATTCCTGGGTGGGGCACGGCGCCAACGAACCGGTCACCCCCGAGCAGGTCGCCCAGGCGCTGCCCGGCGATACCCTGCGGCGGATCGCCGAGGAGAACGGGGTCAGCGCACAGGAGGCCGCACAGCAGCTCGCGCACACCCTGCCGCAGGCCGTGGACCGGCTGACGCCCGACGGCGAGATACCGCAGGACCCCGAGCTCCAGGACCTCATCGCCCGCCGGCACCGGACCGCCGGGCAGCGCTAGCGCCCCCCCCCGGGCGCGGCCTCGCGTCCCGTACCCGGCCGGTCCGTGTCTGATGGACCGGCCGGCGTCGTGCTCGGGTCGTGGACCTGGCTAGGTCCTGTCGTCAAATTCCCGTCGTTCGCCCGAAGGGCGGGCCGCGCGGCGTCTGGTGCGTGCGATCGCAAGGCGGAGGGTCGTCCTCGTAGTGGGTCTACGTGGACGATCCCGACAACGCGGCGAGCGTGCGTGCCAGGCGTCGCGCGGCAGACGGGAATTTGACGACAGGGCCTAGGCTGACGGGGAGGAAGCCGGTGGGCGCGGGGTACGTGCCGGGCGCCGGACACGGAATGTCAGGGGAGCGGTGACGTGGCGGTACGAGCGGTACGCGGGGCCGTGCAACTGGAGCGGGACGAGGCCGGGCACATGCACGAGCAGGTGTCCGCGCTGCTGACGGCCGTCCTGGAGCGCAACGACCTGGCCCCGGACGACCTGATCAGCGTGTGGTTCACCGCCACCCCCGACCTGCACAGCGACTTCCCCGCGGTCGCCGCGCGGCAGCTGGGCATCACCGACGTCCCGCTGATCTGCGCGCAGGAACTGGACATCGCCGGCGCCATGCCGCGCGTGGTGCGCGTCCTCGCGCACATCGAGACCGACCGCACCAAGGCCGAGGTCGCGCACGTCTACCTCGGTGCCGCCGGGGCCCTCCGGAAGGACATCGCCCAGTGAGGACCGCGCTCGTCATCGGCACCGGCCTGATCGGCACGTCCGTCGCCCTCGCGCTGCACGCCCGCGGCGTCCAGGTGTACCTGGCCGACCACGACCCGGCGCAGGCCGAGACCGCCGCCGCGCTCGGCGCGGGCACCGCCGAGGAGCCGCCGGGCCCGGTCGACCTGGCCGTGGTGGCCGTACCGCCCGCCCACGTCGCGCCGACGCTGGCCGCGGTGATGCGGCGCGGCGCCGCCCGCGCCTACCTCGACGTCGCCAGCGTCAAGGGCGGCCCGCGCCGGGAGCTGGAGGCGCTGGGCTGTGACCTGACGGCGTACCTCGGCACCCACCCGATGGCGGGCAAGGAGCGCTCCGGGCCGCTCGCCGCGACCGCCGACCTCTTCGAGGGACGGCCCTGGGTGCTCACCCCGGCCGGCGACGGCGACACCGAGGTGCTCAACCTGGCGCTGGAACTGGTCGCGCTGTGCCGCGCGGTGCCCGTCGTCATGGAGGCGGACGCCCACGACCGGGCCGTGGCCCTGGTCTCGCACACGCCCCAGCTCGTCTCCAGCCTGGTCGCCGCCCGCCTGCAGGGCGCGGACGAGACCGCCGTACGGCTGTGCGGGCAGGGCATCAGGGACGTGACGCGGATCGCCGCTTCCGCGCCCCGGATGTGGATGGACATCCTCTCCGCCAACCCGGGGCCGGTCGCCGACGTGCTCAGCGAGGTGTCGGCCGACCTGGAGCAGACCGTACGGGCGCTGCGCGCGCTGCAGGCCGCCGACGAGGACAAGCGCGCCGAGGGCGCGCGCGGCGTCGAGGACGTGCTGCGGCGCGGCAACGCGGGCCGCGAGCGGGTGCCGGGCAAGCACGGCGCCGCCCCGGCCGCGTACGAGATCGTTTCGGTGCACATCGGCGACCAGCCCGGCGAGCTGGCCCGTATCTTCTCGGACGCCGGGCGGGCCGCGGTCAACATCGAGGACGTACGGATCGAGCATGCCACCGGCCAGCAGGCGGGCTTCATCCAGCTCATGGTCGAGCCGCAGGCGGCGTCGGTGCTCGCGGCGGAGCTGCGCGAGCGTGGCTGGTCGATACGCCAGTAGCCGGGGTCCGGTGCCCGGGGCGGGGACCGGTGCCGACGGCAGGGGCGTACGGGCTGCACGGGGCGCCGCTGCTTGCCAGTAACCTTGTGCGGGGCCCCGCGCAGCGGCCCCCGTCCCGCCCCGTGATCGAGGAAGGTGCCCGACACCGTGGAAACCCCCGCCCGGACCGCCCCGGCTGCAGTGATTGTCGCCATCGACGGCCCCGCAGGCACGGGCAAGTCCAGCACCTCCAAGGCCGTCGCCGCCAAGCTGGGGCTGGGCTACCTGGACACCGGTGCCCAGTACCGCGCGATCACCTGGTGGATGCTGAACAACGGCGTCGACGTGAACGACGCCATCGCCGTGGCGGACGCCTCGGCCAAGCCCGTGATCGTCTCCGGTACCGACCCGGCCGCGCCGACGATCACCGTCGACGGCCTGGACGCCGCGGGCCCGATCCGCACCCAGCAGGTCACCTCGGCCGTCAGCGCGGTCAGCGCGGTCGCCGAGGTACGGACCCGGATCACCGAGCTCCAGCGGGAGATCGCCGCCGGGGCCCCGGAGGGCATCGTCGTCGAGGGCCGGGACATCGGCAGCACGGTGCTGCCCGACGCCGACCTGAAGATCTTCCTGACCGCGTCGCCGGAGGCCCGCGCGGCCCGCCGCAGCGGTGAGCTGACCGGCAAGGACGCCGCCGGCCTGGCGGCCACCCGCGAGGCCCTGGTCAAGCGGGACGCGGCCGACTCCAGCCGGAAGACCTCGCCGCTGGCCAAGGCGGACGACGCGGTCGAGGTGGACACCACCGACCTCACGCTGGAGCAGGTCATCGAGTGCGTGGTCACGCTGACCGAGGCGGCGATGGCCGTGAAGGCGGCGCGGTGACGCGCAGCGGCACAGCGGCGGGCGCGGGCGGCGACCGGCTGCCCAGCGCGGGCGGCGCCGCCGTCGGACGGCGGATCGGCATCGGCCTGATGTACGGGCTGTGGAAGCCGCGGGTGCTGGGTGCCTGGCGGGTGCCGTCCACCGGGCCGGTGATCCTCGCGGTCAACCACGCACACGGTCTGGACGGCCCGATGCTGATGGGCACCGCGCCGCGGCCGGTGCACTTCCTGATCAAGAAGGAAGCGTTCGTCGGCCCGCTGGACCCGTTCCTGCGCGGCATCGGCCAGCTGAAGGTGGACCGCTCCGGCACCGACCGCAAGGCCGTCACCGACGCGCTGGCGGTGCTGGACCAGGGCGGCGTGCTGGGGATCTTCCCCGAGGGCACCCGGGGCGAGGGCGACTTCGCGTCGCTGCGCGCCGGGCTGGCGTACTTCGCGGTGCGTTCCGGCGCGCCCGTGGTGCCGGTGGCCGTGCTGGGCAGCGCGGAGCGCCGGAGCCGGGCGATAAAGGCGGTGCCGCCGCTGCGCAGCCGCGTCGACGTGGTCTTCGGCGACGCCTTCGAGGCGGGCGACGGCAGCGGCCGGCGCACCCGTACGGCGCTGGACGCGGCCACCGTACGCATACAGGAGCGGCTGACCGCTCACCTTGCCCAGGCCAGGCGCCTGACCGGGCACTGAACGAGACTTGAACGGCGGCCCGCGCACGAGCGGGCACCGATGACGGAGAACGAGGAACGGACTTCATGAACGACCAGACCCCCACCGGCGACGAGCACGGTGCGCTTGGTGACGCCGAGTACACGGAGTTCATGGAGCTCGCCGCGCAGGAGGGCTTCGACCTGGAGGAGGTCGAGGGCGACATCGCCGCGGCCGGGCACGGCCCGCTGCCCGTCCTCGCCGTCGTCGGCCGCCCCAATGTCGGTAAGTCGACCCTGGTGAACCGCATGATCGGCCGCCGTGAGGCGGTCGTCGAGGACAAGCCGGGCGTCACCCGCGACCGGGTCACCTACGAGGCCGACTGGAACGGCCGCCGCTTCAAGGTCGTCGACACCGGCGGCTGGGAGCAGGACGTCCTCGGCATCGACGCGTCCGTGGCCGCCCAGGCCGAGTTCGCGATCGAGGCCGCCGACGCGGTGGTCTTCGTCGTGGACGCCAAGGTCGGCGCCACCGACACCGACGAGGCCGTCGTCAAGCTGCTGCGCCGGGCCGGCAAGCCCGTCGTGCTGGTCGCCAACAAGGTGGACGGCCCGTCCGGCGAGGCGGACGCCGCCATGCTGTGGTCGCTGGGCCTCGGCGAGCCGCACCCGGTCTCCGCGCTGCACGGCCGCGGTACGGGCGACATGCTGGACGCCGCCCTCGACGCGCTGCCCGAGGCGCCCGCGCAGACCTTCGGCACCGCGCTCGGCGGACCGCGCCGGATCGCGCTGATCGGCCGCCCGAACGTCGGCAAGTCCTCGCTGCTGAACAAGGTCGCCGGCGAGGAGCGGGTGGTCGTCAACGAGATGGCCGGCACCACCCGCGACCCGGTCGACGAGCTGATCGAGCTGGGCGGCAAGACCTGGAAGTTCGTGGACACCGCGGGCATCCGCAAGCGCGTCCACCTCCAGGAGGGCGCCGATTACTACGCCTCGCTGCGCACCGCGGCCGCCGTGGAGAAGGCCGAGGTCGCGGTCGTCCTGATCGACGCGAGCGAGTCCATCAGCGTCCAGGACCAGCGGATCATCACGATGGCCGTGGAGGCGGGCCGCGCGCTGGTCATCGCGTACAACAAGTGGGACCAGCTGGACGAGGAGCGCCGCTTCTACCTGGAGCGCGAGATCGAGCGGGACCTCGTACAGATCCCGTGGGCGATGCGGGTCAACGTCTCGGCGCGCACCGGCCGCCACATGGAGAAGCTGGTCCCGGCGATCGAGACGGCGCTGGACGGCTGGGAGACCCGCGTCCCCACCGGCCGGCTGAACGCCTTCCTCGGTGAGATCGTCGCCTCCCACCCGCACCCGATCCGGGGCGGCAAGCAGCCGCGCATCCTGTTCGGCACGCAGGCGGGCACCAAGCCGCCGCGCTTCGTGCTCTTCGCGTCCGGCTTCCTGGAGGCGGGCTACCGCCGCTTCGTCGAGCGCCGGCTGCGTGAGGAGTTCGGCTTCGAGGGGACGCCGATCCACATCTCCGTACGGGTGCGCGAGAAGCGCAGCAAGAAGAAGTAGCCGCCGCTTCAGCGGCGGACGGTGGGGGGGGGGGGGGGGGGGGGGGGGGGGGGGGAGGAGGGGGGGGGGGGGGGGGTGTTTTTTTCCCCCCCCCCCACGGCCCCCGGCAACGACCACGTGTACTACCTGTACGTCGTCCGCCACCCCGAACGGGACCGCATCCTGCGGGCTCTCAAGGAACGCCACGAC
>NZ_JBVIQN010000046.1:0-54282 GCF_055577005.1 Streptomyces sp. NPDC033221
ACCCTGCGCATACCTCATGCAGACGGCATACCGCCGCGACCATCAACTGTCAGCCCCTGAGACACCACGCTTTGAAGGTCAGTAGTTCGGAGAAGAGCGCACCCGCGCCAACATCCGCGAGGCCCTTGCACGGGGCATCAGTCTGCGCGTCGGCATGGTGGACGTGCTGCCCGGTCAGCGCGTAGCCGAGGGCCGCGCCGAACTGGAAGCCATGGGCGTTCGCCGGATCAAGACGGACCGGGTACGCGCCGTCGGCCGGGCCATGCTGCCGGGCCAGGCCCCATCCCTGGATGAGCTGTGCGGCCACTGCACGCACGGCCGGGCCGCCGTCCTTCCCAACGGTGACCTCACCGGTTGTGTCCTCTCCCGCAACTTCCCCGTGGGCAACGTCCGCGAACGGCCCCTGGCCCAACTGCTGTGGAGCACGGAGTGGAACCGCCTGGTGGAGCACATCCCCATGCCACGTCGGAAAGGTGCAATCTGTGGCGTATGCGGTGTCTGCTCACCCAACGACTCCGAAGGGTGCGACCCCTCGAACCAAGCCTGCGACCCCACGGACTAGGAGAGTTGACCTATGGAGTGGCAACGCGCGGCAGCGCGACTGGCGGCCACAGTGACCGATCCGGACTCGCGGTGGCGCACGCCAGTGGCGAGCGTCCCCCGCCACGAGCTGATCCCCCGGTGGTGGGCTCCCGGCCCCGACGGGAGGTGGGCCCTCAAAGACGGGACTGCCGACCCCGAAGCGTGGGAACAGTCGGCATACGCGAACCACTCGAAGATCACGCGCGTGGGCTCGCTCCACGCCGACCACGCCAAACCGGATGAGGCCCCCAAGGGGGTACCCACCTCGTCTGCGACGCTGCCGAGCCTGGTCGTCCAGATGCTTCGACACGGGCGGCTGCACGAAGACATGGACATCCTTGACGTGGGCACCGGCTCCGGCTACTCGGCAGCCCTGCTCGCGCACCGCTTCGGAAGCTCGCGGGTCACCAGCATCGACGTGGACCCGTATCTGACCGAGGCCGCTGCCAAGCGCCTGGAAGGGATGGGGTTGCACCCCGCGATTGCCACGGTGGACGCCACCGGCCCGCTTCCCGGCCGGTTCGACCGGATCGTCTCCATGGTGTCCGTGAACCCCCTCCCGGCGTCCTGGCTTGCCGCACTGCGGCCCGGCGGACGGCTGGTGACGGTGATCTCCCGAACATCCATGATCGTCACTGCCTGGAAGACCGAGAACGGCGGAGCAGTCGGAACTACTGCCCGTGACTGGGCCGGATTCATGAACACCCGCCACGGCCCGGACTACCCGCCCGATGTCGTGTCACGGTTCGCCGACCAGATCAACCAGGACGGGGAAGAGGTCAGCACCGGCCAGTACCCGGTCCTCAACGTGGACGAGGCGTGGGAGGTGCGATCCACGCTGGAACTGCGGACCCCCGGGACCGAATGCGCATTCCGCGAAGACGCGGACGGCCAGCGCACGGCGTGGCTGGTCCACCCCGACGGCTCGTGGGCGCGCGCCACCGGAGGCAAGGGCCAGCCTCCCACTGTCCACCAGAGCGGCCCACAACGCCTGTGGGATGTCCTGGAGCGCATCCGCAACCGCCTCAACACAAGGGGCGGTCTGCTGGTCTACGGCGTGCCGCTGACCATCACGCCGGAGGGCACCATCCACCTGTCCAGGGGCCAGTGGAAGGCCACCATTCCCTAGCCTGCCGGACCAGTGCCCATGGGCTGGCGGCCTCCTCGGCCCCGGCCGCGCGCTCTTCCCCCGAGGCGTGCGGTCGGGGTCTTCGCTGCCAGATTCCGTCAATTTCCGGAACGGTCGCCCGGCCAGGTGACAACTTTTGTCAAGCGGTGCGGCCAGGGTGGAAGGCTATGGCCATGACCATTGAGCTGAAGGCCGTACCGGTGACCGTCAAGGAGATCGTCCACACCATCGGTGACCTCTACCTGTCCGGTCACGCCTTCGAGGAGATCGCGGACGCGTTCAACGCGGCCGGGGTGCCGGTCATCCACCCCGGCACCCCACGACGTCGTCCCTTCACGGCACCGGCCCTCAAACCCCTCATCCGAAAGCCGGTCATCAGGGACTAGGCAGCGGCCAGCTCCTCCAGGTACCGGCGCCCTGTCCGATCGGACACGCCAAGCTGACCGGCCAGGGTGGAGCCATTGACCGGCTGGCCGTCCGCCTCCAAGGCGGCCACGGCCTCCCGAATCTCCTCCACCGTCCGGCCACGCGGACCGGACTTCCGCGTCCGGACAACCTCCAGGCCCGGGAGCGTGACCGCCTGACCGGCCCCGCCGACGATCACGGACAGCTCCGCCGGCCGTGACGGAGCGTCCACCACGTCTCCCTCCGCGTCCGCCAGCTCCTGACCGTCCGCCGCCTCCACGTCCACGTTCGTCGGCTCCTGGCCGGACACGTCCGTAACCGTCTCGGCGAAATCCGCGGCTGCCACCACCGGCTCCTCCACGGCCACCGCGTGAGCCCTGGCCACCATGTGCATGATGTGCGCGACCACGACCGGCGGCACCGCAGACACAGCGGCCACCAGCCACGCGGACGACACGGCGAACCCCGCACTGATCAGGTGCGCGGTCACCTGGGCGGCCAAGGCCAGCGCGAGGGCCCCAGCGGCCCCCACAACGGCCGTTCCCCGGCCAGGCGCCCCCTTGGGCCGCGAGTCCACGAACATGGCCGCCACGGCCGCGTACACGGACACACAAACCGGCATGAGCCACGCCACCCACGGTGACCATCCGGCCAGAGTGGCCAGAGCGTATTCACCGGGCGCGGACATGATCAGGGCGGCGCCCAGGACCGTGAAGGCGGCGGGGCGGGCGTACCAGGGCAAGACGGAAGACATAGTGGTCCTTGAGGGGTCGTGCGAAACAAAGAAGTCGGAGGAAGGAAGCCGTCAGACGGCGGAGGGACGACGGGCCCGCATCGCAGCGCGGATCTCGGAAGCGCGGGCAACCACGGACGGGTCCGGCGCGTCATCGACGGCCAGGGCTTGGAGGTCCGAATGGAGGACGGCGCCGGAGCACACCGCGCACAGGCCGGACCGGCCGGACGGAAGCGGGGCGCAGCACTCGGCGCAGTCGGCGAACTCCGCCCACTGGCGACGCGGGGCCGGAATCTTCCGGGCCAGTCGGTCGGCCACGATCCTGGCCGGGGACCAGACCTTGGCCGGGAGGCCCTGGACCAAAGCGTCCGTGATCTCCACGGCGGAGGCGCCGTTCTGGAGCCACTGAGCGGCCAGCGGGGCCAGCTCCTGGACCTGGAGCTGAGAGAGTCGGAGACGGGCGTCCACGGCCTCCAGGCGGGCCAGCACGCGGACCGCTTCCTGAGTCTCGGTGCCGTTCTCCTGGAAGCCCTCCCGGACCTGAGCGGCCGGGGCCTGCACCTTGTGCACGGAGGGGGAAGGGAGGTTCTTTTCCGAAGTCTTGGAGACAGGTTCCTTTACTCCCGTAGGGAGCCTTCCCGCGCTCCCTACGACCGGGACACCGGTTCCCGGAGACGCGGGAAGCGGCGAATCCTGCGGAGTGTCGTAGACGAACGTCTCAGTCCAGACCCGCCCCGTCTCCGGATCGCGGATCGTCCGCCGGAAGTAGTACCCGGCGTCCTCCAGCTCCTGAACGGCCTTGGAGACACCCCGACGGCCGACACCCGGATTGCGGTCGGCCAGGGTGCGAACGTCCTCCTTGGCCCCGTCGGGCAGAGAGAGCAGGTGAGCGAGGATGCCGCGCGCCGTGAAGGACAGGCGACGGTCACGGATAGTGCTGTTGGCCAGCACCGTGAAGTTGTTCGTATGGCGGGTACGATGAATACGCACTGGGAGGCTTCAGCTCCTGGTGTCGGGCCCCGGGGTGTTAGCGCACCTGCGGGGCCGCCTTGCTTATGTGGTTTTGTCGGCACTCTTTGAGAAGATCAACTCATGGCTGAGAACTTCACGACGCGAGAGATCGACGTACGAACCGGCTCACACGAGACGGTTTACGACCTGACCCCAGAGTGCGCCACCTTCTTGCGGGACGTCGCCCAGGGCCGGGACGGGTTGCTGAATGTCTTCACGCCTCACGCGACTATGGGAGTGGCGCTCCTGGAGACTGGGGCAGGCAGTGACGATGACCTTCTGTCCGCCCTCCACGATCTCCTCCCGGCGGATGACCGCTGGCGGCACAAGCACGGAAGCCCCGGCCACGGTCGTGACCACGTACTCCCGGCACTCGTACCCCCACACGCCACGCTGCCCGTAGTCGGAGGAGAACTGGCCCTGGGCACCTGGCAATCCGTCTGCCTGGTGGACACCAACGGCGACAATCCCAATCGGCATGTTCGTCTTTCGTTCATGGGCTAACGTGTTGGCTGCAAGTTACACGCCACCGCCGGCATCGCCATCATCGAAACCGGCGCCGGCAGCGACGACGACCTCCTCGCCGCCCTCGGCGACCTCCTCCCTGCCGACGACCGCTGGCGCCACCAGCACGGCTCCCGCGGCCACGGCCGCGACCACGTCCTCCCCGCGATCGTCCCGCCCCACGCGACCCTGCCCGTCGTCGATGGGCGCCTGGCGCTGGGCACGTGGCAGTCGGTGTGCTTCGTGGACACGAATCGGGATAATCCGGAGCGGCAGGTGCGGCTGTCGTTTCTCGGATAACCGCCGCGCGGCAGCGACTACCGGACCGGCCTCCGGCCGCACCGGCGTGAGGCCGGTCTGGAGTCATGCCATAAGCGGTCGATTGGCGAAGCTCCTTGGCCGTATCCGCTCGACGGACTGTCCAGAGAGGAAAGAAGTGCTCTTGTTCAGTCCCTATAGCTCCTCGGGACGAGGGGGACCTGCCCAGGCACGAAAAACTCACTTCCAAGGTTTCTTCAACTCCAGGAGGGAGTGACCGCTACGAAGGGCAAAGCGGAACTGAAACCCGCATAGATGACCTCAATGAGGGATGTGGTGGTCGGCTCGGTCCCCGCCTCCCTGAAACACGGATGGGGAATCGGTGTTCACGACGGCATGCGAAGCCGGAATGTCGAGATGGCCGACCGGCGAAGGCGGCGTCACGCGAAGGCGCCCACCACTATCGGAGCGTCGCTGACCGCCCTAGGATCATCACTGCGTGTGCGAGGGGGAGATACATGGCAGCGGGTGGTTCGGCGTCACGAAAGGCGCAAGAGGCGCGGCGGCAGGAGCGCCTGTTACGGGAACAGTGGCTGGCGGCACGGCTCACGGCGCGAAGGTGGGAGGCCGCCGGCGAGGGGGAGCGGAATGTCGCGGCTCAGCTGCTGGTGCTCACCGAGCGGGGCTGGCGGTTGCTCGTGGACCGTCGGTGGCCGGGAACTCGCGCGGCCAATGTGGACATGCTGTTGGTCGGGCCGGGCGGTGTTTTCGTTGTCGACGTCAAGAACTGGCGGGCTGTCCCGGAGGTTTCGGGTGGAAGGCTCTGGGCCGGTGGTGAGCCGCGGGACGACCACGCGCGCAAGCTGATGGCTGTGACGAAGACGGCCGAGGGCGCGGTGTCCTCGTTGGGCTTGTCCCCGGTGGCCGTTCAGCCACTCATGGTCTTCTCCGGGCAGCGGGTAAAGGCCGAATTGGGTCGGATCGCTCTACTGGGCGAGCACGAGGTGGGGCCGGCCTTGCTGCGGGAGCAGCGGCGGCTCCGCCCGGAGCAGGTCCGAGCCATCTCCGATCACCTCGAACGGATTTTTCCCGAGTACGAGGAGCCTGTGGTCACGGAGACAGTGCAAGGGCGCACTGCATCTCAGGAGGGCGAGACCGACAGCCTGTTCGACGTCGATGGTTTGCGGGAGGCCGCGCTCGAACAAGCGATGAGCGAGCCGATCGAGCAGTGGATGACCTTCTTGCATCCTGACCAAGTGGCCATGGTGCGTCGCAATTGGTCGGGTCCCGCACGCATCAGCGGCCCGGCCGGTACCGGAAAGACCGTGGTGGCACTGCACCGTGCGGCCCACCTCGCCCGGCGTACCAGTGGCCGGATCTTATATGTCACCTTCGCCAAAAACCTGCCCCGAGTGCAGAGTACCTTTCTGAAGGCCATGTCGCCCGGAGTGGCTGACCGGGTCGACTTCCGTAGCCTGCACTCCTGGGCCCAGGAGTATCTCCTGGAGAACGACGTGCCGGTGAAGCTCCATGGCGACAAGGCGGAGACGGCCTTCAGCCTCGCCTGGAAGCACGTCGGCAGGGACAGCTGCCTGTCCGCCATCGACCCTGCGCCGTCCTATTGGCGTGACGAGATCGATTACGTCATCAAAGGCCGCGGGATCACCTCCTTCACGGAGTATTCCGTGGTGCCACGACGCCGACGTCGGTCCAGCCTGAGGCGGTCACACCGGCAGGCGGTCTGGGCTCTCTACGAGGCCTACGAAGCCATCCGCGCCGAGCGCGGCGTGCACGATTTCAATGACGTTCTCTCGCTGGCCCTGGCAGAGGCGACCGGCCATTCCGGCCGGTCGCCGTACAACGCCGTGATCATCGATGAAGTGCAGGACCTGACGCTTGTCGGGCTGCGTCTGCTGCATGCCATAGCGGGCGACGGCCCCAACGGGCTGCTGCTGGTGGGTGATGGCCAGCAGGCCGTCTACCCCGGCGGTTATCGAATGGCCGACGCGGGGATCGACATCCGTGGCGGCCGGGGGCAGGTGTTGCGCGTCAACTACCGCAACAGAAGAGAAATCCTGGACGCTGCTCTCGCGGTCGTCGCCGACGACGCCTTCGAGGATATCGACGGCCGGCGGACGCCGGGGCGTCGGGACGTCGACCTCATTTCGCACGACGGCCAGGTGCAGCGCATAGTGAAGCCGAGCGTGGCCGAACACGACCAAGTGCTCCTGGCCGCCCTCCGGGAACTGTCCCCGCAGGAGCGGGCCGACGCCGCCGTGCTCTGCCCGTCGATGCGGGCCATCGGCCATTATCGTCGGCTCCTCACGGAAGCAGGAATGCGTGTCTGCCTGCTGGAGCACTACGACGGTCATCGCGTCGAGGCAGTGAAGCTGGGCAGTTACCGTCGGGCCAAGGGCCTGGAGTTCAAACGCGTTTACCTCCCGTGCCACGATACTGTTCTTCGTCAGAGCGCGGAGGCGCCCGAGACCGCGCTGGAACGCCAGGAGCTGGCTCGTAGTCAGCTCTTCGTCGCGATGACCCGGGCCCGGGACGGTTTGTGGCTGGGCAGCGTCCAAACGACGCAGTCGTCGGGAAACGGATCCCAGTGAGGGTTAGGGCGTTTCTGATGGATCTCCGTGGGGGACGGAGCGGCGTTCGGTGCGTGCGCTCGGCGTGCGGTGTGAAGGGTCATGTGGCGGAGCCACCTGTCCCTTTGCGCCGTGCGGCGAGGGTGCGTGCCTGGGGGCACCTCCCAGCGGTAGCTGGGGGAGTCGCGATGCCGCGGAGATCCATCAGAAACGCCCTAGGCCTGACCGGTAGCGGGCTGGGTGAACGCGGCCCACGCAGCCCCTACGAGTGGGCCCTGGCTTCAATGCCCGAGGTCGGCATAGCGAACGATCTGGACGGCGAGGCCCGCCACCATGACCGTCTCCGTCGCTGAGACCAGGAGATGCGGCCACTCTGCCGGGCCGCACAGCCAATAGACGACGAGGGCCGCAAGCGGAGCCGCGCAGAACGTGAGCAGGTCGACGGCGAGTTGGAGGCGCTTGCGGGAGCGGCGGTGCGCGTCACGGCGGTGCACCGTTTCCCAGCCGAAGACGTCGACGTGCTCCGAGGCGAGTTGTTCGAGCCGGGAGGCCAGGTGTTCGCGTACGTATCGGCCCACGGCTGAGATCTTCTCGTCGTTGACCAGGTAGGTCCAGCCGAGAATGACCGACAAAGGAGGCAACAGCAGCAGTATTTCCGCGTGACCGCCCCGGGGCAGCGTCGATCCGATGACGGCAGCCATGACGCCCAGGGTGGCGTAGGTGAGGTTGTCGCGAAAGCCGATACGGGCCCGCTGCTCCTGCTTGACCTGCTCATATTCGGCGAGGATGAGCTGACCGCTGTCCATTACTGCTGCTCCGTTTCCAGTCGGGCCAGCTGGGCTGCCAGGCCGCGCAATCCGGTCTTTTCCGCTCCGCCGAGGAGGCGGGAGAGTGTGGGGGGTTCCAGGCGCAGCTGGCGGGACAGCTGGGCGACCAGTTCCTCGGCCTCCTGCCGGGTCACCCGGCGCCGCGCGCCGAGGCGCTGGTCCAGCCGCTTCAGCAGAGCGTGCTTGCGCAGGGTGTCGTCCGGACACCACACGCGGAAGAAGCGGCTGCCCGCCATCCGGTAGGTGCCGATGCGCGATACGGAGAGTTTCTTCTCGCCGAAGGCGGTGGCCGGCAACGAGACGAACCAGGCACCGTCGTCGTCCTGCTCCGGGGCGATCGTGTCGAGTTTCTGCTCGCGGAGCCAGCTGCGGGCGGCCCGTACCACGCGTTCGTCCGCCTCTTCCGCCGCTTCCTCGTTGTCCAGGGCGCTGGTCAGCTCCGGAGTACGAGCGCAGAGGCCGCTGAGTTCCGGATCGTGCTCTGTGCCCGCACCCACCTGACCGTAGACCAGGAGATCGCCACCGCCGCGTACCAGATACACCGGGAGGAAGACGAGATTTTCCCCCAGGCTCTCCATCGCGTCCAGGGCGACGGGCAGATTGAAACGGGCCCGGTCCCGGTGGTTCTTGAGGCGGTCCAGCGCGGTGCGGTCGAAACCGGACGTGGTGTGGATCGGGGTGAAGCGGGGATGGCGATCGGCCCGTAGCGCGCTGTCCAGGGCGGCGCCGGACAGCAGGGTGACGACCTCTTCGTCGTAATGGCCCCGAGTCAGCGGGGTGCAGCTGAGGGCCTCGAAGTACAGTTTGCGACGGTCCTGGCGGGTCATCACGTAGCGGACGTCGTCGTCCACGGACCGCTGCCCCAAAAACGTCAGGGAGAGGCGCCCCGCGGATTCCCGAAGGTGCCCGATCGCCGTGAGGGCGCGTACGGCCTGCGCCACCAGGGCCCGGTCGAGGGCGAAGAAGGCGGCGAGTTCGCCGACGGTGTGCAGGGCGCCGTGGCGCAGTCCGCGCTCCAGGAAGCGGTCGATGAGGCAGTAGTCCTCGCCCTCCGTCACATCGGCGCGGATCTCCACCTCCCAGACGGGCAGGAGCAGGGCATAGAGCCGGGTGGGGGCGATGCCCTGGCCGAAGGCGGCGTCCTCCAGGACCCGCTCCTCGGGGAACGGCATCAGGCGCGGAGCCGTGGTCATGGCCGGTCTCCTTCCGGAAGCGGGGTATCGATGTCGAGCGCCCCCATGACGTCCTGGTAGTTCCACAGGTCGCCGCGGTCGCGCAGGTGCTGGTGCAGACCGTCGGCCGGCGCCCGGAAGCCGGAGTCGTCCGCACGGAGCAGCGTGCTCAGATCGCCCGTCATCACCAACTGGCTCTTGGCCCGTGTGAAGGCGACATTCACGCGGCGCAGTTCCTTGAGGAAGCCGATCCGCCCCTGGGAGTTGCTGCGGGTGAAGCTGTACAGGACGACTTCACGCTCACCCCCTTGGTAGGAGTCGACGCTGCCGACCGAGGAGGCCGCGAGCTGCGAGTCGCCGATCAGCGGAGTGAGGTGGCGGATGACCTCCGCACGCTGTGCGAGGTAGGGGACGATCACCACCCATTCGGACCCTCGCCGATGGTAGAAGGCGGCGAGGCGGGCGATCAGCCGGGCCTCACAGGTGTTGAGGACGTCTTTGCGGCCGAAGCGTTCTTCGGCACGCCGGCCGCTCGTCTCGTGGCGCACCCGGTCGGGCAGTGCACCGGTGTCGACGAAAGCCATCGGGCTGCCGAACAGCGGGTCGGTGTGCTGGTGGTCTCTCTCGGTGAGCAGCTCTCCCTGGTAGAAGGTGTCGGAGATGAAGTCGGCGATCTCCGCGGGCATCCTGCGCTGGCGGGTCAGCTGTACGACGTGGGAAGCGGGCAGACCGGACCGCAGCCGTTCCAGGGCGCTCTGCGACATCAGGTCGAGCAGGGCGGGGTCGCCGAGGTCCCGGCCCCACTCGGCCACATCGGAATCGAGGAACGGCGGCAGTTGCCGGTCGTCGCCCACCAGGACGCCGCGCCTGATCCGGGTCAGGGGGACCAGGGCGTCCGCGACGCCGATCTGGCCCGCCTCGTCGACGATGCCCAGATCGAAGTGGACTCCGGCGAGCTCGGGGCGCGACGCGGCTCCGATGCAGGTCGCGCCGATCACTTGGGCGTAGCGGACGAGTTCGGGGATCAGCTGTCCGGGGTCCTGGTCGATGGCGGCGTGCCACTGCTCGGCGAGTTTGCGGCGTTCGGTGATCAGCGGCAGCCATGGTTCGAGTCGGCCGTGCAGAGAGCGCAGCTCGGCTGCGGCGCCGACCGGGTCCGTATGCCGGGTGGGAGCAGTCATTCCGGGTACTACGGCGCTCAGCGTCGCGACTGCTGCGCAGGCCGCCTCGTAAGCGGACTGGAGCGCCGTGCTCAGGTGCCGTTCCGCCGCTTCCCGGACGGCAGCCCCGCGCTCGTCTCGGCCTTCTTGCGAAGCTGATCGTCGAGTGTGAACCCCGGTATGAGCACCAGCGGGGCGCGCAGGGCGACGGTGACGACGGGCATCGGTGCTCCTCAGCGCTGGGGCGGAACGGCCAACAGGTCACGAATGGCGGCCAGCAGCTGACGGCGGAGCACGCGGACGCCGGGGCGCGCGGCCGGGTCCGCCAGCAGCGCGTCGCCCACCGCCCGGGCGAGGCTGTCCGGCATGGCACCCGAGGGACGGTAGGGAGGCCGCCCGGGGGCCGGTGCACGTCCGGTGAGCGCATGCTGAAGCAGCGCGCCCAGCTGGTACACGTCAACGGCGGGCCCCGGACGCGCGCCGGAACCACGCTGCTGTTCCGGCGCCTGGTAAGGACCGGCGCTCTCGCCCGGACGCGGTGGCACGGTGGCGAGGCCGAAGTCGCGCAACGCGGCGTGCCGCTGGTTCATGACGATCGCGATGGGCCGGAGTGCCCGGTGCGAGAGGCCCTCGTCGTGCAGTCCTGCGAGGACGTCAGCGACCCGTGGTGAGAGCCTTCACGGTCGACAGCAGTCGCAGCGGGTCCGCGCGCATCGACGCCTTGGGAAGCAGGTCGAACAGGGTCCCCAAAGGCCGGCCGTGCCGCTGGTCGGCCGGCCAGGCCAGCGCCAGGGTGGCGGTGTTCCCTCGGCGGCTCAGCTGAACGACATCGGGACCCCGGAGGTCGAGACACAGCCCGGCCTCCCGCTCAAGTGCCGTCAGCGGGTCGAAGACCGCCCCGGACAGCGGCCGCTCCCACTCGACCTGGCGGAGCCAGACGTATGAGCCGCGTGAGTCCTGGTCCGGTGTCATACGGGCCACGGCCTGACGCCGTACGACATCACCGTCCCGGGACTCCTGGAGGAGATCCCCGGGCCCCGTATACAGCAGGTACTCGCGCCCCTCCACGCTGATGACCGGCCGGTCTTCCCAGGCGACGGGTCCGGAGTCCCGGCCGGGCCCGGACACCACGATGACCGGATGCTGCCGGGCCGGCTCCTGTGGCGCCCGCCCGGCGGGACGCAGGTCGCGCAGCAGGCGCAGGGTGAATGCGGCGGCGTGGTGCGCGACGGTCCATTGTGAGCCCGTCGCGTCGGCCGTCGCCTTTCCGGGGTCGGCCAGGTCGCTGATGCCCCGGACGGCGAGCATGTGCACCGCGCCGTGCATCCTGGCCGCCTGGGCGGCACCATGGCACTCCATGTCGATGGCCACGGCGTCGTTGTAGTGCCGCCGGATCCTGCGGACCGTCTCCGAGTCCCGGAAGCCGATCAGCACATCACCCGAGGCGATGGGATCGAAGCGGACGCCGGGCTGTGCGGAGGAACCACGTTCCGGGGTGAGAAAGGCCCATGGCTCGTTGCGACGGGCGGAACGCACCAGCTGGTCCAAGCGGTGCGAGGCTTCCCAGACGGCTGGCCGGGCGCTGAACCCGTCCTCGCTCTCGCGGCCGCCGTGATAGCCATAGATCTTGCTCGCGACGACAACGTCACCGAGGCGCACATCGTTCTTGAGCGCCCCGGCGACACCGACGAAGAAGACCGCCTCGGCGCCGAAATGCTCGATCGCGGGCTGGGTGACGAGCGCGGCCCGGGTGGTGGTGGGGCCCGTCTCGGCCAGGGCCACCTGCCAGTCGAGGCCGGGTATCCGGCCGACGTCGAGGCGGGTGCCCTGCGGCAACTCGACTTGCTGTACGTCTGTCAGGTGCTGACGCATCGCGTCGTACTCCACCTGCAAGGCGGTGAGTACGACCACGGTGGGCCGTCGTCTCGCTCCCCCAACGAAAACCCCCATTTTCGTGACCTGCCCGCCGCGCTCCACGACCGTTCCGGCGAAGCCGCCGGGCGAGCGGGCCGACCCGGAAGATCACTCTAGCCCCGAGGGGGCGGGTGAGGTGCGATGGTCGCGCAACTCCGATACGCGACGAGCGTATTGCCTCTTCGCGTCACGCGATGCGTCGGGCGGCAGTGACGGCTGGGCTGTGATAGCGGTGACGGGAATTCAGTTCCGGACGGCCTTCGCGTCCGTCCGTTCGCCCCGCTGGCCCTTGCCCTCCGGGCGGCCTGCCACCGGTACCCCCAGCGGTCGTGCCAGGCCGGAGACGCCCTCGTCCAGGCGTTGGAGGTGGCGGAGGACGCGGTAGGTCACGGTGCCGGGGTTCGGGGCGCCGGAGCCGTCTGATTCGAGGAGGGAAATGATGGTGGCGCCGGAGGTGACCTTGGCGTCGGTGCGGTCGCCGCGGATGTGGGCGGTGATGGTCTCGATGTTGTGGGCGATGCGGCGGCCGACGCGTTCCAGGCGGGGGTCGGCGGCGATGGTCTTGCTGTAGGGGAGCAGTTCGGCGGTGGCCGCCAGGGAGCGGGCGTGGTAGGCGCTGGTCTCCAGGAGGGCGATGAGGTAGCGGACGGTCTGACGGCGTACGCGGAGCGGGCTGATCGGGTGGGTCAGCGGGCGGGTGGAGGCGCGCAGCTCGTCGAGGGCGGTGTCCAGGTCGCGGGAGAGGGTCAGGAGGTCGGCGGCGGGGGCGCCGCTGAGCTGGTCCACGGAGGCCGAGACGACGTCGTCGAGCTTGGTGAGGACCGTGCCGAGGAGGTCGTCGGTGCGCCGGTCGGTGTGGACGGGCAGGACGATGGCGGCGGCGATGATGCCGCAGGCGGCGCCGAGGGCGGTCTCCTCGATGCGCAGGATGAGGACGTCGAGGCTGTAGGTGTTCAGGAGGGTGTAGAGCAGGCCCAGCATCGCCGTGACGAAGAAGGACATCAGGGCGTAGGAGAGGGGGGCCGTGAAGAACATGGCGAAGACGAAGAGGAGGATCAGCGCGAACGCGGTCCAGGTGTGGTTGCCCACCAGGCCCGCGAGCGCGACACCGGCGACGACGCCGAGGACCGTACCGAGCAGCCGCCGGTAGCCCTTGATGATGACCTCGCCGGTGGAGGCGGTGTTCAAGAAGACGACCCAGCAGGTCAGCACGGCCCAGTACCAGCGCTGGGAGGACAGGAACTCGCCGCCGATGATGGCGAGCGTGGAGCCCACCGCGATCTGGAACGCGGCCCGGGTGGTGGGGCGCTCCAGGCCCGTGCGGTCGTCCTCCTCGGGCTCCTCGGTGCCGGCCAGCGCGACGTCCTCGGCGTCGAACTCCTCGCGGGAGCGGGTCGTGGCGGGGGTGTCGTCGGATTCGTCCTGCGGTCCGTCCAGCGCGAGCCGGAGGCCCAGGACGGAGCGGGCGGCCTCGCCGATGCCGCGGAAGACGTCCTGGACGGCGATCGAGGCGCGCGGCAGGTTGTCCTCGTCGCGGTAGCCGAGCAGCCGGTTGCGTACGTGGGCGACGGCCGTGCCCGGCTGGTCGGCCGCGCCTCGGGACACCAGCAGGTGCAGGGCGTTGAGGTCGCGGCGCAGCGTGACGGTCGCGGCGTCCTCGGCCGGCATCTCGTTCTTCGCCGTGGGCAGCGGCGCCTGCGGCAGGTGGAGGGTGAGGGTGTCGGCGCGCTCGGCGGTGCGCGCGTTGAGCAGCAGGACGCCCAGCCGCTCGGTGGCTATCTCGGCGTCCGCCACGCGGCGCTGCAGCAGTCCGGCGGTGGCCGCGTCGCGGGTGCCGTCCTCCAGGCGGCCCTGGATCATCAGCGCCGACTCGTGCAGCCGCGCGGTGTGCCGCCGCAGGTCGTCGAGGACCTTGTCGAGCTGGTCGGGGCGGGCGTCCAGCAGCTCGATGTGGGTGGCGACCAGCTGGGCGACCCGGGCGCGGAAGGCGCCGCGCAGCCACTGCAGGATGCGCTGCGGGGTCTCCGGTACGACGGTGAAGCGGACGATGGCGCTGCAGGCGAAGGCGATGGCCAGGGTCAGTGCCAGGACGGGCAGGGCGGACACGGTGGCGCCGACGAACAGGGAGACGAAGTAGGTCTGGAAGCCGATCAGGCCCAGGGCGGTGCCGCGGTCGCCGAAGCGGCGGCAGTAGACCGCGCCGAAGATGAGGGCGACGAAGAAGATGTCGCCCGCGATGACCTGGCTGTGCAGCAGCGCGCCAAGGGAGACCGCGGCGAGCGCCACCGGCAGGCCGAGGGCGAGGGTGACGGCCTGGCCGCGTACCTGCTTCTCCTTGATCGCGAAGGTGGCGACCATCGCCGTCATGGCGCCCGCGACGAGGTGCGTGACGTCGGTGCCGACGACCGCGAGGATGACGAGGGTGAGCGCGATGGCTGCCACCGTCCGCAGTCCTGCCATCAGCCGCAGCAGTCCGGGGTCGGATGCCGCGAATCGGTCCCACACACCGGTCAGGCTCCGTCGTATCACTGCCCCCACGCTGTCGTACTCTCCCGTCCCTGTCGTGAACTGTCGTGAACTGCCAACGCTTCAGCATCCCATGGGCGGAAAATGTCCGGCGGCGGATACGGGTGGCTGCCGGGTGTTTGTGGCGGGGTTGTGACGATCCCGTGGAAAAGGGCCGGCGGCGGGCCGGGATACGGTGAAGGCCCCTGCGAAGGTAAGAGGAGAGGCTGATGAGCTCGTCCCCGGTCGCCGCTGAGGCGTATTCGTGTTTTCGCGCGCAATTGGAAGCCGGCGGGGCCGACGGCACCGGTGCGGGCGGGGGTGGGGCGGAGGCGCCCGCGTGGCTGGTGCAGACGGCCGCGGCGCTGTTCGACGGGCAGGGCGCCGAGCCGGCGGAGAGCTGGGCGCGGCGGGTGTTTGAGCAGTTGGAGCACCTGGAGGGGCGGATTCCGCTGCGTGTGGTGCACGACTGGCAGGTGCGTACGGTGCTGCCGGTGCTGGAGGCGGCGAGCGTCCGGCGCGGCGGTACGGGGGCGGAACTGGAGGCCGTACGCGGGCTGCACGAGCGGGCGCTGGTGGGGGACCGGGCCCCGGAAGACGAGTGGGCCGCGGTGCTGGAACCGGCGTTGAAGGAGGTTTACCGGCTCGCTTATGCCTACGCCGACGCCTTCGCCACAGCGGCGGCCAATGCCCGTGCTTATGCGGCCGCCAATGATTACGGCGAGGAGAAGACCGCGGAGTTCGCGGAGTATTACGCGAAGCTCAACACCGGTGCCAATGCACGGTCGTTCGCCGACGCCCACGCGCTGGCGAATTCACGGGCGGTGGCGGCCGCGTACGCCGCGGCGGACGCGCGGGCGTACGCCGAGGCGTATCCGGGCGCGTACGTGCACGCCTATGCCCTGGCCGAGGCCAATCGGGAAGTGGCCGACGGGCAGGAGGACGAGCGGCGGCGGGAGGCTTACGGGCGGCTCGCGGAAGGGCTGGCGGACAGCCTGGCGAGGGTGGCAGTGGCGGACTGAGCGGTATCGGTTCTCCGCCCCGGGGGCCGGGGTCTCGGGACGGTTCTCCGCCCCGGGGGCCCCAAGCCCCGGGGCGGACACCGCCCGCGTCACGCCTGCGGCCGCGTGCCCTTGATCGCGACCCGGCGCCCGTAGCGCGTCTGCGGGTAGTAGTCCCACGTCGCGTGGTGCTGCAGGCAGCGGTTGTCCCAGAAGACCAGCGTGCCGGGGGCCCAGCGGACCCGGCAGTTCAGCAGCGGCGTCCGCGCGATGTGGTCGAACAGCATCTCCAGTACCGCTTTGCTCTCGCCGCGGGTGAGCTGCGGGATGTGCGAGGTGTAGGCGCCGTTGACGAACAGCAGCTTGCGGCCGGTCTCGGGGTGGCGGGGCACGACGGGGTGTTCGTTGACGGGGACGACGTAGTCGGCCGGCGGGGTCTGGCCCTGCCAGGGGAGGATGCCGTCGTGGACGGCGGTCAGGCCGTCGAGGAACTCCTTCATGGCCGGGGACAGCAGCTCGTACGCCAGGTGCATGTTGGCGAAGAGGGTGTCACCGCCGCTGCCGCCCTCCGGCGGGCGGATGATGTGCAGCATCGAGCCGAGCGAGGGCTCCTCGTCGGCGGTGCCGTCGGCGTGCCAGCCGTTGCCGGCCACGTCGCGTGATTCCTTGGTGGTGCTGAGCTCCAGGACGTACGGGTCGGCGTCCTCGGCCGGGGCCGCCACCGGGTGCAGCTCGCCGAAGTGGCCGGCCAACCGCTTGTGGTCCTCGGGCGTCAGCGTCTGGTCGCGGAAGACCAGGACGTGGTGGGCTAGGAAGGCGCGCCGGAGCTCGTCCACCTGGCCGGGGGTGAGCTGCTTGGACAGGTCGATGCCGGAGATCTCGGCGCCCGTGAGCGGGGTGATCGGGTCCACCGAGATCGTGTCGTAGACCTCCGGCTTCCTGGTGGTGACGCGCTCGATGGCGTCCAGTGCGTGCTGCTCCATTGCGCCCCTCCTGGGGTGGTGCGGGTGGTTCGGGATGGTTCGGGGAACGGGTGTCACAGGCCCCGGGCCAGCAGGTCGGCCAGGATGAGCCGGCCGAAGGCCAGGTTGCCGTGGATCACGTCGTGGGGTTCGCAGAGTTCGGGGCGCTGGCGTCCCGACGCGTCGGTGACGCGGTCGCGCAGGTCGACGGTCTCGACGCCCAGCTCGGTGACCGCGCGGCGGACCGATTCCTGCGCGGCCATGAAGACGTCCGGGTCGGACAGGCCGGGCACCCGCTGCGGCGGCAGTACGGCCAGGACGCGCAGGCCCAGGCCGCGGGCGTGGGCGTAGAAGGCGAGCGCGTCGCGGACGGTGGCGCGCACCAGGTCGTCGAAGAGTCGGCTCTCCAGGAAGCCCGGTGCGAAGCCGCCGCCGCGGACCCGGTAGATCCGCCAGTTCTCGGTGGTCGCGATGAAGTGCGCGCTGAAGCCGAAGGTGCACACCAGCGGGACGGCCAGCTCCCCGAGGCCCGCGATGCCCAGCTCGTCCAGGAAACGGCGGTAGTGCGTGTCCGCCTCTGCCTTGCGGAAGGCGACGTCGGTGCCGCGCGCGTCGAAGAAGTCCGCGTTGAAGTCGCGTCCGGCGCCGATCGGCCCGCCGCTGAACGGAATGCCGGCCGCCTTCGCCGCCCGGCCGACGGGCCCGGCGTGCGAGTCGCCGAGCAGCAGGAACCGGGCGGGGGAGACCGGCGCCGGTTCAGCCCTGGTTGTAGTAGTCGAGTACGGCGTCGTCACACCAGAAGTCCTCTCCGGTCGCGGCCTGGGCGGGGGCGGTGGTGGGCGCGGTGGCGCGCGGCTGCCCGGCCGGGGCCTGGGCGAGCGCGTCGAAGAACTGGCGCATCACGAAGGCGACGCCGTCCGGTGTGACGGTGCGCAGGTTCGGTTCGAAGAAGCGCGCTTTGAAGGGGAAGCCGGTGATGATCTCGTACGCGGGGAAGTAATCGACGTACTCGTGTTCCTGGGCGAGCTGCCCGGCCACGGCGCGCAGCACGGACTTGGAGTGCGTGGTGGCGGTCAGGGCGTGGCCGCCGGTGGCGGTCGCGGTCAGCGGGACCGGCGAGACGGTGAGCAGGACGCGCAGGTCCGGGTTGGCGGCGCGGGCCAGCGCGATGGCGTGTGTCAGGTCGCGGTGCACCTCGGCGAAGGTGAAGTTGTGGAACGCGTACCGCCCGTCGTCGAAGGCGCCGCGTACCGTGCCGGGGCAGACCGGCTGGACGGTGCCGTCGTTGCGGTCCACCCACGCCTCGGTCAGGCCCAGGGTGAAGACGAAGCAGTCCGCCTCGGCCACGGCGCCGCGCAGCGCCGACAGGGTCGCCTCGCGCGCGTCCTGTACCGCGTCGGCCGAGGGGTGCCCCTCCGGGTCGACCGACGGGCGGAACGGGTCGTACCAGCGGCCGTCCTCGGTCCAGACCTCGTCGGGCGGCGCGGTCTCGCCGTGTGCCCAGGAGAGCCACTGCCGCAGCATCGCGGCGGTGTAGATGTTGCCGGTACGGAACGAGAACACGCCGTAGTGACGGGCCCGCCGCTCCTCCTCGGTCAGGCCGGGCGGCGCCGGTTCGGCGTCCCGCCAGTTCATGCCGCGTTCGAGCAGGGCGCGGCCGATGTGCCGGGCGAAGCAGGAACCGGCGGTGAGGACGACGTCGTCCTGGCCGACGGCGAATTTCGGGGTCCACAGTCCGCCGATGTCGGCCGGGTCCGGTTCGGCCACGGCGGAGCGCCAGAACGAGCGCGGCGGCAGGGATTGGTAGGGGTTCATGGTGGTGGCCTCGGGGCGGTGGGCGGGCGGTTGCGGGGGGAGGGGGAGGACGGCGGCGGAATCGTGCGTGATGTTCGGGGGGTGTTCTCCCGGCGTGTACGGCATCACTCGCTCCCCGGGGCGGCTGGTGCGGCGGCGTCGAGTGTCTCTGTGACCGCGTCCGCCACGGCCTGGACGAACGGCGGCCGGACGATGCCGTAGTGCGTGGTGTCCAGGCTCTGCCAGCCGCGCAGGTCCGGCAGGCACTCCCGCCACCTGAGCTGCTGAGACTCCGGCGAGCCCAGGTTCGGCAGCCCGTCGACCGGCTGGTTCGCCAGCCACAGGCGGCTGGGGGTGCCGGTCAGCCGGGGCGCTTCGTGGTGCGCCATGGCGGCCACGTTGGCCCGGCAGCAGCGCGCCAGTCGCTCGGCGTACGCCTGCGCCTCACGGCTCGCGGGTGCCCCCGCGTCACCTTGTCCCAGTTCGTGCGCGAAGACCGCTTCGAGCTGCGTCTCGTCGTACGCCTCGAAATGCGGCGCGGCGTCCGGCGGCGGCGGATCGAGCAGGTGGAGCGCGGCGGCCGGTTGGCCCGCCGCTTCCGCTTCGGCCGCCATCGCCTGTGCCACCCACGCGCCGAAGGACCAGCCGGCCAGCTGCCGACGCCACGCGTCGTGCGGGAAGCGGGCCTGGAGGGCGGCGTGGTAGCGGTGGGCACGTTCGGTCAGGGACCAGGCCGGCAGGTCGGGACGGCGCAGCGCGGGGTCGGCGATCAGGCAGACGGTGAAGCGGGGGTCGAGTGCCGACACCAGCGCCCGGTACGCCTGGATGTCACCGCCGACCGGGTGGACCAGGCACAGCAGGTCACGGCCGGTGCCCTGCTGCCAGACCTCCAGCACCACCGGGTCGTCGCCGGATGCGGTGGCGGCCGGGACCGTGCCGGACGGCTCGGGACCGGGTCGCGCGCCCGCCTTCTCCAGGACCTCGTTCAGGCTGACCTGGTGGCTGAGCTGGGACAGTTCCAGGTCGACGCCGAAGTACTCCTCGACCTTGCCGATCAGATCGAGCATGGTCAGTGAGTCGGCGCCCTGGTCGTAGAGGGAGGCGTCCGGGTCCAGCTCGTCCAGGCCCAGCCAGCGGCCGAGCCACTCGGTGAGTTCCCCGGCGGCCGAGTCGGGGGCCGAGGCGGTGACTGAGACGGTGGCTGAGTCGGCGGCTGCGTCTGCGGCCGGACCCGTTGCCGGGACGGCCTCGGCGTTCTTCCCGGACGCGTCGGCCGGTGCCTCGTAGAACGCCCGGGCCTGCTCGATGGGGGTCGTGGAGACCAGCAGCTGCGGGAGCTGCAGCTCCAGTGCCCGCGCGAAGAGGTGCTGGCCCTCCTTCACCGCCAGGCCGACCGCGAGGTGTGCCTGGTGGCGGGCGTCCGTCCGCAGGGCGTCGCGCGCCATGCCGACCTCGCTCCAGATGTCCCAGTCGATGCCGATCCGCAGGGTCGCCTCGACCTCGTCGGCCCGGTGCCGGGCGAAGCCGTCCAGCAGTCCGTTGGCGGCGGCGTAGTCGAACTGGCCGATGCCGCCGAACTGCGCGGCCATCGAAGAGCAGTACGCGGCGAAGGCCGGCTGGTACCGCTCGATCAGCCGCTCCGTCAGGAGGGCGCCGTGCAGCTTGGCGGCCATGGCCTGCCGCATCGCCGCCGCGTCGCGCCGGGTGACGAGGCCGCCGGCCGCCGTGCCCGCCGCGTGCACCACACCGTCGATCCGGTGGGTGATGCCCGCGAGTCGGGTGAGGACCGTGTCCTGCGGCGTAGTGGCGAGATCGGCCGCGACCAGGTCGATGCGGTCTGCCCATAGGGACAGTTCGGCGGGCCGGCGCGGTTGCCGGGACAGCAGGATCACCCGGCAGTCGGACTGGGCCAGCAGCCAGGCCGCGATGCTGCTGCCGATGCCGCCGGTACCGCCGAGGATCAGGTACGTACCCGCCTCGGCCGGCAGCGTGGCGGGCGGCGCGGCGGCTGGGGCGGGCACGGGCAGCATCGCCTGCTCCCACCAGTACCCCTGTCGCAGCGCCAGTCGTCGCGGCAGCGTTCCGGAGCCGTCGGACCGTCCCGGCATCGCGGTCAACGCCGCTGCCCAGTCGCCGAGTCCGCGTCCCGGAAGGTCCAGCCAGCGGCCGTTGACGGCGCACTCCTGCGACGCGACCTCGCAGACGCCCGCCAGCAGTCCCAGCTCCGGGCGCCGTACCGGCCCTTCGACCGGCTGGGCCCCGTACGACAGCCACCAGGGCCGCAGCAGCGAAGCCCGCGACGTTCCGGCGACGGCTTGCAGGAGGGCGGCGGGCGTGTCGAGGCACGCCCAGCGGGCATGCGCCAAGGCGTCCTCGTCCACCGGCCCTTCGACGGCCAGCGGCAGCGCGTGCAGCCAGTCGATGCCGGCCTCGCCCGGGTCGCCCAGCGCGTCGAGCAGGTGTCGCAGCGAGGCCGGGTCGGCCGGGTCCACCTCGTACGCGTCGTCCGTCAGCCGGGCGAACGCGTCGGCCGCGCCGACCCGTACCACCCGGGACCACGCCGCCTCGAAGGGCCGCAGCGCTTCGGACGGCAACGGCTCGGCCGTCACGATAACCAGCAGGCCGTCGGCCGTCCGCGGCGCGGGTGCCGGGACGGCGCGGCTCCGCCGGACCCAGTGCGGCTGGTGCAGCCAGTCGGCCTCCGGCAGCCGCTGGGGGAGCGACTCCGTGGCGGTCTGGCCCGCAGGGCCGTCCGCTTTCGGCTCGGCGCGCTGGAAGTCGTACGTGGCCAGTGCGAACGCCGGGGGCGGGAAGTCCCACGGGGCCTGGGCAGGACCGGCGGGCCATTGGAGCGTCCGCCCGGCCGGCCAGGCTTCGGCCAGTTCCTCGGGGGAACGGCCCTCGGCGGACAGCACGTCCTCGGGTTTCTCGTCCGAGGCCGGTCTCAGCTCGGCGTCCGCGAGCGTACGCAGCCACGCCACCGCGCTCGCCGCGTCGGCGCAGACCGCCGCGGCCCGCCACCGGTGGGAAGGCCGCCCCGCCTGGAGGTGGCGCAGTACCTGGCCGTACGTCTCGGGCCGGGCCTGGAGGTAATCGGCGATGCGGGCTGCGTCGGCGCGCAGGCCGGTCTCGCTGCTGCTGGACAGCGGCAGGAAGGGCACACCCGAAACGGGCTCCGCCGTCTCACCCGCCTCCAGCACGAGATGGGCGTTGGTGCCCCCGATGCCGAAACTGCTGACGGCCGCCACCCGGGGCCGCCCGCCGGGCCAGGGCTGTGCCTCGGTCGGGATGAAGAACGGCGCGGGGTCCGGGCCGATCTGCGGGTTGAGCTGATGGAAGTCGACATTGGGCGGGATCACGCCGTGGTGGACCGACAGGGCGGCCCGTACCAGGCCGACCACGCCCGCGGCGGCGCCGAGGTGCCCGATCTGGCTCTTCACCGAGGTCAGGGCAGAGTGCCGGGACCCGTCCAGGTCGAACGCCTGGCGCAGCGCGCCGACCTCGACCGGGTCGCCCAGCGCGGTGCCGGTGCCGTGCGCCTCGACATAGCCGAGGTCGGCGCCGGTACGGCCGCTGCGGCGCAGCGCGGCGCGGATCACCTCGCGCTGTCCGGCCAGTGAGGGCGCGCTGTAACTGAGCTTGGCGGCACCGTCGTTGTTCAGCGCCGAGCCGGTGACCACCGCGTACACGGTGTCGCCGTTCCGCCGCGCCAGCCGCAGCGGCTTGAGCACGACCACACCGACGCCGCTGGCGCCGATGGTGCCGCTGGCATCGTCGCTGAAGGGGCGGCAGTGCCCGTCCTTGGAGAAGATGTGCTGCGGCCGGTAGCGGTAGCCGCCGGATAGCAGGGTGTCGACCAGGACGCCGCCGGCCAGCATCACGTCGGCGTCGCCCTGGCGCAGCAGTCCGGCGGCGACGTGCACCGCCACCAGCGAACTGGCGCAGGCCGCCTGCACGGTGAATGCCGGGCCCGACAGGTCGAGGTGGTAGGCGACCTTGGTGGTGAGGAAGTCCTTGTCGTGGTGGAGCGCCATCTGGAAGCCGTCCGGCAGGTACGCCGGGTCGGCCTCGCGCAGTACGGACTGGTAGTACGTGTTCTCGCCGCAGCCCGCGACCAGGCCGACGCGCTGTCCGGCCGGGTCGGTGATGCCCGCGTGGGCGAGGGCCTGTACCGAGCTCATCAGCAGGTGGCGCTGTTGCGGGTCCATCAGCCGGGCTTCCTGGCGGCTGATGCCGAAGTGGTCGGGGTCGAAGTCCAGCAGGCCCGCCATCTGGCTGCGGGCGCCGACCAGACCGTCGGCGGCGTCGAAGTGCTCGATGCCGCGTTCGCCGTGGCGTACCAGGTCCCAGAAGGCGCCGAGGTCGTCGGCGCCGGGCAGCCGTACGGCCATGCCGACCACGGCTATCGGCTCGTCGGCCGTGCCGGTCGCCGGTGCGTCCTGGCGGGCTGCTTCGGAACGGCCCTCCAGGAACCGTGCCAGCCGCCGGACGGTGACATGCTCGAACAGGTCGGGGATGGTGAAGGACAGCTCGGGCTCGGCGGTACACCGCAGGTGGAAGCGCATCAGGTCGAGGCTGGTGGCCCCCGCGTCGAAGAACCGCTCGTCGGGCCCGACGGGTGTGCCGGCGACCGCCTCGAACAGCTCGGTGAGCCGGGCCTCGACGGGCGACAGAGCCGCTGTGGCGGCCACGGTGCGCGGACGCAGCTCGTCACCCGGCGCGGCCAGCGCCCTACGGCGGTCCAACTTGCCGCTCGGGGTGAGCGGGAGCGATATGAGCCGCCGGAAGCGGTCGATCCGTACGTACGGAGGCAGCAGCGGCGCCAGGTGAGCGGCCAGGTCCTCCGGCGTGGGAGCGGTGTCGTCGCACTGGAGGCAGGCCACCAGCCGGTCGCCGTCGCGTACGACGACCGCGTTGACGACATCCGGGTGCTGCAGCAGCGCCGCTTCGACCTGCCCCAGTTCCAGCCGGTGGCCGCTCAGCTTGACCTGCTGGTCGTCGCGGCCCAGGTAGTGCAGCAGCCCGTCCCGGCCGAACCGGGCCAGGTCGCCGCTGCGGTAGAAGGTGCCGAGGCCGGGCAGTTCGACGAAGCGGGAGGCGTTGAACGCCGGGTCGCCGAGGTAGCAGGGCGCGGCCATCGGGCCGCCGATCAGCAGCCGTCCGGGGCAGCCCGGCGGCACGGGCGCGTCGGCCTCGTCCACGACCCGCAGCCACGCGTTGGCGACGGGTCTGCCGATGGCCGGCCGCTCTGGCCACCGCGCCGGGTCGCCCTCCAGACAGAGGCTGCTGACGACGTGCGTCTCGGTCGGGCCGTAGTGGTTGAACAGGCGCGCGCCGGGCAGCCCGGCGAACCAGCGGCGGATCGCGTCCGTGCACAGCAGCTGCTCGCCCGCGGTCACCACTTCGCGCAGCCGGGACGGGAAGCGGCCCAGCCGTACGCCGTGTTCGGCCAGCAGGTGCAGCGCCACGTACGGCATGAAGACGCGCTCGGCACCGGCCGTTTCGAGCTGTTCCAGGAGGGCGGGTGCGTCCTGCCGCCAGCCGGGCCGTACGAGATGCAGGCGGCCGCCGCCGCACAGCGTGCCGAAGATCTCCTGGAAGGACACGTCGAAGGACAGCATGGAGAACTGCTGGGTGACCGCGCCGCCCGCCAGGCCCCCGGCGTCCGCCTGCCAGTGCAGCAGGTTGCACAGGGTGCGGTCGGGCACCTGCACGCCCTTGGGGGTGCCGGTGGAGCCGGAGGTGAACAGCGTGTAGAGCGGGCGCCGTCCGTCGTGGGGCGGCTCGTCGTGCGCGGGCCGGTCGGGGGCGACGGCGGGCAGGGTGACCGGGTGCCGCGGCAGGGCATCCGCGGCGATCGCGTCGATCGCGGCTGTGCCGTCCGGCGGCACCAGGACACAGAGCGGCCGCACCTGGTCGAGGATCTGCCGCAGCAGGGCCGGCGGGTAGGACGGGTCGAGCGGCACCATGGTGAGGTTGAGCCGGGCCAGTGCCAGCAGCGCCACCACATGCTCGGCGGAGGGCTCGAAGTGGAGCGCGACGCAGTGCGGTCGGCCGTCGTCCTCCGGGGGCAGCGGGTGGGTGGCCCGCAGTTCGGATGCCAAGGCGGCTGCGTGCGCGTCGAGTTCGGCGTAGGTCAGGCTGCGGCCGTCGGCGACCAGCGCGGGGGCGCCGGGCGTCAGCCGGGCCTGGCGGGCGAAGCCCTCGGCCACGGTGGTGAAGGCCGGGGGAGTCGTCAGGCCGCGGCCGTGGTCGGGCAGTCCGCTGCGGTACGGGCCCACCAGCTCGGCGAGTGTGGCCGTGCCGCCCTCGGCCAGGGCGTCCAGCCCCTGCCGGAACAGGCCGGACAGGGCCTCGACCTCGGCTCCGTCGAAGTGGTCGTCGGCGTACTCCCACAGGCAGTCGAAGCCCGCCCCGTGCTCGATCACGGACAGCGTCAGCGGGCACTTCGCCTCGGCGGGCACCGGCCACTCGGGGCGGGAGACGCAGCCGGGCAGCTCCAGCGCCCCGAAATCGGTGTTCTCCAGGACGAAGAGGAAGTCGAACGGCGAGCCGTCGGTGCGGTTCTCCCGGTCGGCCAGTACGTCGGCCAGCGCCACGTCCTGCCGGTCCAGCACCTCCTGTACGGCCGCGCCCTGACGCAGCAGTTGCGCGCGCAACCGCTCGGCCGGCGCCAGGTCCAGGGGCAGCAGCACGGTGTTGGCGAACATGCCGACACTGTCCTCGAAGGCCTGCACCGGCCGGTTGGCCACCGGCCCGGCGATACGCGGCCGGGAGCGGCCGGTCACGCCGTACAGGCTCCAGGCGAACACGCCCAGCAGCAGCTGAAAGCGGGTGAGCCCCAGCTCTGTGCAGAGCCGGTCGAGTGCGGCGCGGCGGCCCTGGTCGAGCGAGGCACACAGCAGCCGGCCGTTGGCGCGGGCCCGGGGGCGGGCGGGCTCCAGCAGGGCCGCTCCCTCGTCCAGGCCGCTCAGGCGGTCGTGGAGCGCGGCGCGCTGCTCCTGGTAGGCGCCGCGGCCGAACCACTCGGCCTGCCATCCCGCGTAGTCGAGCGGGGTCGGGGCCATGGCGGGCTCTGCCGTCTGCGTGCCGCTCAGCGCGGCCGCGTAATCGGCCGAGAACTCGCGGAACAGGACGTTGAGCGACCAGCCGTCGACCGCGATGTGGTGCAGATGCAACAGCAGTACGCCGCCTCCGGGGCGCGTCAGGCAGGTCGCTTGCAGCAGGCGTGGGCGGTCGAGCGCGAAGGGGGTGGCGAAAAGGCGGTCGGCGGCGGGACGCCAGTCGGACGCGTCACCGGTGTGTGTGCCGGGCTCCGTCAGCGATTCCGGAGCCACCCACGGGTCGTACGCCTCGCCCACCGCCTGCCGCAGCCCCTCCGGCGTGGCCTCGAAGGCCGTACGGAGCGCTGGGTGGCGCGCGACCAGCCGTCGCAGCGCTTCCCGTAGGGCTGCGATGTCGACCGAGCCGTCCAGCCGGAAGGCCAGCGGGACGTTGTAGGCGCAGGACCGCGGGTCCTGCTGTTGCAGGAGCCAAAGCCGCTGCTGCTCCGAGGTGGCGGGCGCGGAGCGGGCACCTGAGGGCGCGGGCGGCTCCGGGTACGGAGAGTCCGCACCGGGACGGGAATCCGCACGGGTCTCCGCGATGGCCGCGGCGAGCTGCGCGAAATCACCCTGGAGCACCAGCGCTTGCGGGATCTCGCAGCCCCAGAGCCGCCGCACCTCGAAACGCAGCCGGAGCGCCTTGAGCGAGTCGCCGCCGTTGGCGATCCACCGGTCGCCCAGCCGCAGCCCCGGTACGCCCAGCACACGGCCCGCCAGCTCCAGCACCTCACGCTGCCAGGGAGTGGCCGCCGCGTCCGCCGCCGACTCCGGGCGCTGCCAGGGGCGGTCGTCACGACGCAACAGTGCCGTTCCGTCGACCTTGCCGTTGGCGTTCAGCGGCAGCTCGTCCACCAGGTGGACGTGGTGCGGGCGCATGTAGGCCGGGAGGCCGGCCGCCAGGTGCCGGTCGAAGGCGTCGAACGACAGCTCCTCGCCGAGCACCAGGTAGGCCAGCAGCTCGTTGACGCCGTGCGCGTCGCGGCGGGTGCACACATACGCCCGGCGCACCGCCGGATGGGCCTCGATCTGCCGCTCCAGCTCGCCCGGCTCGATGCGGAAGCCCCGCACCTTGACCTGGCGGTCGGCGCGCCCGACGTAGGTGATCAGTCCGTCGGCGTCGCGGCGTACGAGGTCGCCGGTGCGATAGTGGCGGGTGGTGCCACCGTCGTGCCAGGGCAGCCGTACGAAGCGGCGCCCGGTCTCCTCGGGGAGGTTGCGGTAGCCCGCCGCCAGCGCCTCGCCCGACAGGTACAGTTCGGCCGTCTCGCCGGGTTCGGCGACGCGGGTGCCGTCGGCCACCACCAGGGCTCCGGTGCCCGGCAGTGTCCGGCCGATGGGTACCGCGTCCGTGCCGAAGTCGCGGGGGACGGGGTGGCAGAGGGCGAAGGTGGTGGCCTCGGTGGGGCCGTAGATGTTGTGGAGCCGGGTGGTGCTCGTGGGGTTGTCCCGGTACCAGCGGCGGACCAGCGCGCTGTTGAGCTGTTCCCCGCCGATGAGCACCTCGCCGACGCCGGAGAAGCAGTCCGGCACCTTGTCGGCCACCACGTTGAACAGCGCCGTGGTGATGAACAGGGCGTCGATGCGCGCACGCCGCAATGCGGCCGCCAGCAGGTGCGGAGTCTGCACCTCCTCGTCGCTCAGGATCACGCAGCGGCCGCCGGTCAGCAGGGGCACCCACACCTCGAAGCTCAGCGCGTCGAAGGCGGGGTTGGCCAGGCAGGCGTAGCGCGCGCCCTCCTTCAGCCGGATGTACCCGGGCCGCGCCAGCCGCAGAATTCCGGCGTCCCGCACCTCGACGCCCTTGGGCCGGCCGGTGGTGCCCGAGGTGTAGAACACGAAGGACGCCGGTGCGGCGGCGGCCGGCGGCAGCGGGGCCTCGTCGGCGGCCGGGGAGGCGGCGAGCAGGCCGGCCACCGGCAGCGTCCGTACGTCCTCGGGCAGCCCGTCGGGAGCCGTACCGCCGTGGATCAGCGTCCCGCTGCCGGAGTCGGTCAGGATGTGCCGCCGCCGCTCGGGCGGACTCAGCCGGTCGAGCGGCACCACCACGGCGCCCAGCCGCAGAATGCCGAGCATCGCGCAGACCAGCTGCCATGAGCGAGGCAGGCAGACCGCCACCGCCTGGCCGGGGCGTACGCCGTGGCGGTGCAGGGACCGGGCGACGGCAGCACTGGCGGCGTCGAGTTCCGCGTAGTCCAGCTGCCGGTCACCGTCCACGACGGCCACGGAGGCGGGTCTGCGGCGGGCCTGCGCGAGCACGGCGGCGGCCAGACAGGTGGAGGCCGGGAGCCCGGCCGAGACGGTCGATTCGGGTTCCATCATCACTCCTGGGCCTGTGCTGACTCGGCTTCCGCCCCGGCGGGCAGCGACGGCCCGGAGACCGGGCCGCCGGACGGCGGGGGAGAGGCGGCGGGACCGCCGGGCGGTGGCGAGACGGCCGGGAAGCGGGCCAGCTCGGCCTCGATCAGTGCGGCCACCCGCAGCACCTCGGTGCTCTCCAGCATCTCCCAGTGGTCGCAGTACGCCGGTTCCACCACGAAGTCGCCCTTCGCACGGCGCTGCCAGAAGTCCCGTACGCCGCGCAGGAAGGGAGTGTCGGTGCCGTCCTCGACGGCCTGGACGAGGAGCGTGCGGGCCGCCGTCGGCGGAGCGGTGTAGGCGCCCGCGGTCTGCCGGTTGTGGTTGTAGATACGGAAGTACTGGTCGATCTGCTCGTCGTCGATGCCGGGGTACATCCCGTTGAACTTGACCAGCTTGTCGCGGAACTCGGCCAGTTCCACCGGCGCCGTCGCGGCGCGGTCGGCCGGCTCGTCCGAGCCCTGGGTGTCGAGCAGGACCACGCTGACGTCGCCGCGGCCGGACGCCGCCAGCAGCCGCCCCATCTCGTGGGCGACCAGACCGCCGTACGAGAGGCCGGTGAGCACCAGCCGGCCGCCGTCCAGCAGCGGCTCGACGAGCCGCAGATACGCCTCGGCCATCGCCTCGACCGTGGGCAGGAACGTTTCGCCGGGGTTCACTCCGGGCGACTGGATGCCGTGGACACCACAGGACTCCGGCAGCGCCTTGGCGAGCGACAGATAGCAGAAGGCGGTGCCGCCCGCCGGGTGGACGCAGACCACCCGCTGCCGCCCGTCACCCGGGCGGAACTCGATCAGATTGCTGTCCGGCCGGTCCGGCGCGCCCCGGCGCAGCCGCCCTCCCAGCGCCTCGATCGTCGGATGCAGCATGATCTCGCGCACCGGCAGCGTCTCGCCGAACTCCTCGCGAACGGCGTGCGCCAGTTTGATCGCGGAGATCGACGTGCCGCCGATGTCGAAGAAGCTGTCGCGGATGCCGATCTCGGCCTGGACCAGCACCCGCTGCCAGATCCGGTACAGCGCCAGCTCGATGTGGTCCCGGGGGCTGGCCAGGTTGACCTGTACGGGACCGCCGGCCCGCGCCTGCTCCAGCAGGGCCGCGCGGTCCGGCTTGCCGTTGGCGGTGCGCGGCAGGTGCGGCAGCTCGACGAACAGTGCCGGGATCATGTAACCGGGCAGCCGCCGTGCCAGCGCGGCGCGCCAGGCGTCGGGCTGCTCGGGTGCGGCGTCGCCCCGGCCCAGGAAGGCCACCAGACGCGCCTCACCGGCCGCGTCCCGGTCGGCCACCACCACCGCCTCGCGCACGCCGGGCCCGTCGAGCAGCGCCGCCTCGACCTCGCCCAGCTCGATACGGAAGCCGCGCAGCTTGACCTGGTGATCGCGGCGGCCGACGAATTCGGCGCTGCCGTCGGGCAGCCGCCGGGCCAGGTCGCCGGTGCGGTACATCCGCTCGCCGGGCGCGAAGGGGTCCGGCACGAAACGCTCCGCGGTCAGGTCCGGGCGGCCCGCATAGCCGCGGGCCAGGCCCGCGCCGCCGATGTAGACCTCACCGGTCACCCCGGCGGGCACCGGCTCCAGGCGCGCGTCGAGCAGCCGGACCCGGGTGCCGTCCAACGGGCGGCCGACCGGAGCCGTCCGGGGCAGCGGCAGCGGCTCGGTGTAGCCGGTGCTGAAGACCGTGGTTTCGGAAGGGCCGTAGCCGTTGAGCAGGCGCAGCTTCGGCAGGACCGACCGCATCCGGTGCAGGGCCTGCTCCGGTACGGGCTCCACCCCCGTCAGCAGCCGGCGCAGCGACAGGCCCGCCAGCCGCTCCTCGGGCGCCTCGTCGATCCACTTGATGAAGGCGGGCGGCAGGAACGCCTGGGCGATGCGGTGGGTGCCCAGCCACTCCATCAACGCCTCGGGGTCGGCGCGGAGTTCCCCCGGCACCGGGTGCAGCACCCCGCCGGTGGTGAGCGGCAGCAGGATCTCGAACACCGAGCAGTCGAAGCCGATGCTCGACCACCAGGACGCGGCCTCGCCCGCCCCGGCGTCGAACCGCGCCAGCCAGTGGTCGAAGAGGCTGCCAACGTTGCCATGCGTGACGGCGACGCCCTTGGGCCGACCGGTGGAACCCGAAGTGAAGATCACGTAGGCGAGCCGGGAGGGGTGGGCGGCGATGCCGGGCGCGTCGTCCCGCTGCCCCTCCGCCTCGACGGCGGCCAGCGGCTGCCGCCCGCCCGACGGTACGGCCGCGTCGCTCAGCACCAGGGCGGGCGCGGCGTCCTCCACCATGCGGGCGAGCCGCTCCGCGGGCAGTTCGGGGTCGAGCGGCAGGTACGCGGCCCCCGCCTTGAGAATGCCCAGGATGCCCACCACCAGCGCCACCGAACGCCCGGCGTGCAGCCCGACCACCTGGTCCGGGCGCACACCACGGGCGATGAGGGCGTGGGCGAGCCGGTTGGCGCGCCGCTCCAGCGTCGCGTAGTCGAGCCGTTCGCCGTCGCACACGAGGGCCGTACGGTCAGGCTGCTCGCGTACGCGGTTCTCGAAGCGTTCGACCAGAGCGAGCGGTGTCCCGGAGCGGTTCGCGGTCTCGTCCCAGTCGGCCACCAGCTGCTGCCGCTCCGGCTCGTCGAGCAGCGCCAGCGCGTCGGCGGGCGTGCCGGGGTCCGCGGCCATCTGCGTCAGCACATGCCGGAGATAGCGGCCGTACCTTTCCACGGTTTCCGCGTCGAACAGCGCACTGGCGTAATCCAGGCTGCCGGTGATACGGCCGTCCTCTTCCGCGAGGGACAGCGTGAGGTCGAACTTCGCGACGTCGTACGGCGAATCCAGCGGCGTCACCTCGATATCCGGCAGCGACAACTCGCCCTCCTCGCTGTTCTGCCACGCGAACATGGTCTGGAACAGCGGAGTATGGGCCGGGCTACGGGACGGATTGACGAGCTCCACCACCTGCTCCCACGGCAGGTCCTGGTTCTCCAGTGCCTTCAGGGCGACCCCGCGTACGCGCTTGAGGAGTTCGGCCACCGTCGGCCCGCCGGAAAGATCGATACGCAGTGCCAGCGTATTGACGAAAAACCCGATCAGGCCTTCCAGTTCAGTCCGCCGGCGATTGGCCACCGGCGTGCCGATCACCACGTCGGTCTGTCCCGACAACCGGGACAGGACCAGGGACCATCCCGCCAGCACGGTCATGAACAAGGTGCTGCCGTTGCGCCGGCTCGCGTTCTTGAGGGCGGCGGTCAATTCCGCGTCGAATTCCAGGCGCAGCTTTCCGCCGCGGTAGTCCTGTTCGGCGGGTCGGGGCCGGTCGGTCGGCAGTTCAAGCAGCGCGGGAGCGTCGGCCAGTGCCTTCTTCCAGTGATCGGCCTGTTTGGCCGGTCCGCCGTCGGAAAGCCACTTCCGCTGCCATGCGGCGTAATCGGCGTACTGCACCGGCAAGGGCGGCAGAGAAACCTCCCCGCCGGAGCGGAAAGCGGTGTACAGCTCGGCGATTTCCCGTGTCATCACCGTCATCGACCAGCCGTCGGACGCGATGTGATGCGCGGTCAGCAGCAGCACGTGGTGGTCGGCGGACAGTACCACCAGGCGCCCGCGGATCAGCGGGCCCCCGGCCAGGTCGAACGGGGCCGCTGCCTCCTCACGCTGGAGGGCGGCGAGCCGCGCCTCGGCGTCGGACGCGTCATCCGCCCCGGTCAGATCGTGCACGTGCAGGGCAAAACCCACGTCCGCCGGGTCGATGTGCTGGGCGGGCTCACCCGCCACGGCGACCAGGCGGGTGCGCAGCACTTCGTGGCGGGCCACCAGCGCGTCCAGCGCACGGGTCAGCGCCGCCCGGTCCAGCGGTCCGCGCAGGCGGAAGGCCTGCGGCATGTGGTACGCCTCGCCGGCGCCCCGCAGCTGTGCCAGGAACCACAACCGCTGCTGCGCGAAAGACAGCTCCAGCGGTCCGGTACGACAGGTCAGCGGTTCAACAGCGGTCTGCTTCCGCGTCGTCCGGGGGTGTTCGGAAGTCGATGCGCGGAACGTTTGGTTCGCCGGCAAAACGGGCTCTTCTTCTCTGCGAGGAGGGCTTTTCGTGCGGACGGCCGAATGCCTGCCGCCGGCCGGCCCGAATTACCGATCGGTAAGGGGCGGGAGGGGGTGGGCCGGCGGTATCGGATCGGGCGCCGCGCAGGCCGCTGCGGAAGTCATGGCCGAACTCGCGGGCCGGTCCCGTCGCACGGGTCGGCCGGAGTCCGCTCAGGTACGCCGGAACGGCTCGACGTGGGCGGAAACCCGGAGGTGAGGGGTGGTGCGGTGATTTTTCGAAGCGGTGGTGAAGTGCGGGCGGTGCCGTGGGACTTCCGTCGGGAAGTACCGGTCACACCGGCCGGCCGGTACGGTCCGGTTCACCACCTCAAGTGGCCATGGTGCGCACTCGCTTTCCGGGCCGCGGGTCGCGCGGCCCCGTGCAACGGCTCCTTCGATTCGGCGCCGTGCTGGACGCTCGGTAACCCGCCGATGATCGAACAGGGTTGCGGAGTGTGTCAATGGTCGTTTGTTCCCCGTATGGCCGGTGCCCCGAGTCGGTGCGCGACGGCACGGCGGTCTGAACGGCCGTGTGCCACGGCCCTGATGACGAGCGGTGAGGACGGTGTCGAGGGCCCCGCAAACTCTGCGGAAATCTTGCGGGAAGAGCCGAAGATCGCGCAGAAAGTTGCATATCCCAGTCGGAGTGAGGCAGATTGAGAGCGCTTCCAACGGCGGGGGTCGCCCTCGGCCGCAGTGCTGAAGAAAGCTGTTCGATGCCCGACGCCGCAGCAAGCCCGCGCTCCCCGATACCGGCCCGCCCGGAGCCGTGCCCCGCCTCGGCGGCGCAGCGCGGGATCTGGTTCAACGAACAGCTCGACGATTGCGGCGCCGTGCACCACGTGCCCTTCACCCTGCACCTCGACGGCGCGCTCGACACCGCCGCGCTGCGTCGCGCGTGCGAAGCCGTCCCGCGCCGCCACCCCGGTCTCACCAGCGCCGTCGAGAACCGCGACGGCGTCCCCTTCCTCGTCCCGGCCCCGGCCCGGCCCGAGTTGCTGACCGAGCGCGCGGACGAGGAAGCCACCCGCCGGCACATCCTGACGCCGTTCGACCTCGCCGCGGGCCCGCTGTGCCGCCTGGTCCTGCAGATCCTCGGCCCCCGCGAGCACCGGCTGCTGGTGGTCGCCCACCACCTGGTCTTCGACGGGCACTCGATGGAGCTGTTCGCCGCCGACCTCGCCGCGCACTACGGGGCGGAGGCCGGGCACGGCACCCCCGTGCCCCCGGAGCCCGCGCCCGCCGAACCGGCTTCAGCCGAGGACGCGCGGATCGCCGCCAAACTGCCCGCGGCCCGCGACCACTGGGCCCGGCACCCGCTCGGCGACGACGACCTGACGCTCCCCGGCCTGGCCCGTCCCGCCCACGGGACGGGCCCCGGCGAATCCGTGGAGTTCCGCCTCCCCGAGGAGCTGCGGTCCCGGCTCGGCCCCCTCGCGGAACAGCTCGGGGTGACCCGCTTCGAGCTGATCGTCGCCTCCCTGCACGCCCTCCTCTTCCGCTACGGCAACGCTGCGCCGGTCACCGCCCTCGACCTCGGCACCCGCACCCCCGAGCAGCTCGGCCACATCGGCGTCCACGTCAACGAACTGCCCTTCGGCTCCACGCCGGAGCCCGGCCTGGCGTTCGCGGACTTCGCCCGCGCGACCCGGTCCGGCCTGCGCGAGCTGTACCGCGTACGGGAGGTGCCGCTCGGCCGCGCCGCTGCCGGCATCAGACCGGGGGTCGCGCTCGCGCCGGTCTCCCTGACGTACCGCCGCCCGGGACCCGCACCGGAGTTCCCCGGGCTCACCGTGACGGCGGACTGGACCCCCTCCAACCACACCGCCCGCAACGCCCTGCGCATCGAGCTGGTCGACGGTCCCGACGGCTTCGACGTCCTGCTCCAGTACCCGCCGCGGTCCCTGGCGCGCGAACACGCCGAGAGCGTGGCCCGGCACTGGCTGACCCTGCTCGGCCACACCGCGGCCCACCCGGACACACCCCTGGCCGGGCTGCCGCTCCTCGACGGGGACGAACGCGACCGGCTGCTGCACCGCGTCAACGACACGGCCGTGGCGTACCCGGCCCGGACGGTCCCCGAGATGTTCGCGGAACAGGCGGCCCGCACCCCCGACGCCGTCGCGGTCGTCCATGCGGACCGCAGCCTGACCTACGCGGAACTGGACGCCGACGCGGAACACCTCGCCGCCCGCCTGCGGGACAAGGGCATCGGCGAAGGAGCGCTCGTCGCCGTACGGGCGAGCCGCTCCGAACGGCTGCCGGCCGGCCTGCTCGGCGTCCTCAAGGCCGGCGCGGCCTACATACCCCTGGACGCGGAATACCCGCCGGAGCGCATCGAGTTCGTCCTCACGGACGCCGACGCCGCACACGAACTGGGCGACGCCGACCTCATGGCCACCGAGAGCGGCCGGCAAGCCGCCGACGCACCGCGCCACCCGGCCCCCGCGCCCGGCGACCTCGCCTACGTCATCTACACCTCCGGCTCCACCGGCCGCCCCAAGGGCGTACAGATCGAGCACCGCTCCCTCACCAACCTGCTGCTGTCCCTGCGCGACCTGCTCGGCTCCGGCCCCGGCCACCGCTGGCTGGCACTGACCTCCGTCTCGTTCGACATCTCCGGACTGGAACTCTTCCTCCCGCTGGTCACGGGTGGCACGGTGGTCGTGGCGGGCGCGAGCGACACGCGCGACGGCGCGGCACTGGCCGAGCTGATCACCCGCCACGGCGTCACCCACGTCCAGGCCACCCCGACCGGCTGGGCCATGCTCCTCGACCACGGCTTCGACGCGCCCGCCGTGACCGCGCTCGCCGGGGGCGAGGCACTGCCGCCGACGCTCGCGCAGCGGCTGCGTCCGCGCGTCGGCCGGCTCCTGAACGTCTACGGTCCGACCGAGACCACGATCTGGTCGACGTATGACGAGATCGGACCCGAAGCCGGCCAGGTGACGATCGGCCGGCCGCTGGCCAACACCCGGGTGTACGTGCTCGACGAGCGCCTGGCGCCGGTGCCCGTGGGCCTGCCCGGCGACCTCTACCTCGCCGGGGACGGCCTCGCCCGCGGCTACGTCGGACGGCCGGAGCTGGACAGCGAGCGCTTCCTGCCCGATCCGTACGGCCCGCCGGGCAGCCGGATGTACCGCACCGGCGACCGGGCGCGGCACCGCGGCGACGGCCGCCTGGAGTTCCTCGGCCGTACCGACGATCAGATCAAGCTGCGTGGCTACCGCATCGAACTCGGCGAGATCGAGTCCCGGCTGCTCGCCCTGGACGGCGTGCACCGGGCCGCCGCCGCGGTACGGGACGGCCGGCTCGTCGGCTACCACGTCGGCGAGGCGGACGCCGGGCGTCTGCGCCGGGAACTGGCGGTGGCGCTGCCCCCGTACATGGTCCCGGAGGTCTTCGTCGCCCTCGACGCGCTGCCCACCACACCGAACGGCAAGCTGGACCGGCCCGCGCTGCCCGCGCCGGCCGAGAAGGTCACCGCCGGGCCGTCAGCGGCCGGCAGTCCGCTGGAAGCGGTCCGGGAGATCTGGCGCGAGGTCTTCGGCCTGCCCGGACTCACCGACACCGACGACCTCTTCGACCTCGGCGGCCACTCCATCACCATGACCCAGATCTCGACCCGGATACTCGACCGGCTCGGCGTGGACGTGCCGCTGTCCGCCTACTTCGACGCGCCGACCGTCGAGGGCATCGCGGCCGTGGTCGCCGAGCTCCGGGAAGAGTCCGAGTAGGGCGGTCACGCCCCCAGTACCTCCGCCAGGTCGTAGCGGACCGGCTCCGCCAGCTGCGTGTACGTGCACGACGCCGGTTCGCGGTCCGGACGCCAGCGCCGGAACTGGGCGGTGTGCCGGAAACGGTCGCCCTGCATATGGTCGTACGCGACCTCCAGCACGCGTTCCGGGCGCAGCGGCACCCAGGACAGGTCCTTCTTGCCCGTCCACCGGCTGGGACCGCCGGGCAGCCGGCCCGCCGCCTGCGCCTCCTCGCTGGTCCACTCCTCCCACGGATGGCCCGCGACGGACTCCATCCGCAGCGGCGCCAGCTCCTCCATCAGCTCCTGACGCCGGCGCATGGGGAAGGACGCGCACACGCCGACGTGCTGGAGACGGCGCTCCCCGTCGTACAGGCCCAGCAGCAGGGACCCCACGACCGGGCCGCTTTTGTGCGGCCGCAGACCCGCCACGACGCAGTCGGCGGTCCGCTCGTGCTTCGTCTTGACCATCACCCGGCGGCCCGGCCGGTACGGCATCCCGGGCGGCTTGGCGACGATCCCGTCCAGCCCGGCCCCCTCGAACTGCTCGAACCAGTCGCGGGCCGTATCGAGGTCGTCGGTGACGGGCGCGGTGAACACCGGGTCGGCGGCGTCCCGCAGCGCCGTCGTCAGGGCGTCCCTGCGGTCCCGCTGCGGTACCGGCATCAGCGACTCGTCACCCAGCGCCAGCAGGTCGAACGCGACGAAGGACGCCGGGGTCAGCTCCGCGAGGTGACGTACCCGGGACTCGGCGGGGTGGATGCGCTCCAGCAGGGCGTCGAAGTCCAGCCGTCCCTCCCGGGCGATGACGATCTCACCGTCCAGTACGCAGCGTGGCGGCAGCTCCGTACGCAGGGCCTCGGCGAGCTCGGGGAAGTATCGGGTGAGCGGCTTGCCCGAACGGCTGCCCAGCTCGACCTCGGCACCGTCGCGGAAGACGATGGCCCGGAAGCCGTCCCACTTGGCTTCGTACTGTATGCCGGGCGGGATGTCCGGGGCGGCCTTGGCCAGCATCGGCTCCACCGGGGGCATCACGGGAAGGTCCATGAGGGCGATTGTGCGGCGGAGCGCGCGGACCGGCGGCGGTACGCGCCGCCGACGGGCGGGGCCTGCCCGTACGGCCTAGCGTGGGTGCATGGCAGAGTCGCTGGAGCTGACCGTGGGGGGCCGGACGGTCCGGGTGTCCCACCCGGACAAGGTCTATTTCCCGCAGCGCGGCTTCACCAAAGCCGATGTCGTCCGCTACTACCAGAGCGTCGGTGACGGCATCCTGCGCGCGCTGAAGGACCGGCCCACCACGCTGCAGCGCTACCCCGACGGCGTGGACGGCGAATCGTTTTTCCAGAAGCGGGCGCCGAAGAACCTCCCCGACTGGATCCCCACCGGCCGGATCTCCTTCCCCAGCGGCCGGTACGCCGACGAGATCTGTCCCACCGAACCCGCCGCCGTCCTGTGGGCCGCCAACCTCGGCTGTCTGACCTTCCACCCCTGGCCGGTCCGCCGGGGCGACACCGAGCACCCGGACGAGCTGCGCATCGACCTCGACCCGCAGCCGGGCACGGGCTACGCGGACGCGGTACGGGCCGCCCTCGCCCTGCGGGACGTGCTGGACGGCCTCGGGCTCACCGGCCGGCCCAAGACCTCCGGCGGCCGCGGCCTGCACGTCTTCGTACCCATCGCACCCGACTGGACCTTCACCCAGGTCCGGCGCTCGGCGATCGCGGTGGCCCGGGAGCTGGAGCGGCGCGACCCCGGGCACATCACCACCTCCTGGTGGAAGGAGGAGCGCGGCGCGAAGATCTTCGTGGACTACAACCAGACCGCGCGGGACCGCACCATCGCCAGCGCCTACTCCGTACGGCCCTTCCCGCACGCGCCGGTGTCCGCGCCACTGCGCTGGGAGGAGCTGGCCGACGCCGTACCGGAGGACTTCGACATCGTCACCATGCCGGCCCGCTTCGCCGAACTGGGCGATCTGCACGCCACCATGGACCGGCACCCCTGCCGGCTGGAGGCCGCGCTCGAACTCGCCGACCGCGACGAGCGCGAGCACGGACTCGGGGACCTCCCGTACCCGCCGGAGCACCCGAAGATGAAGGGCGAACCCAAGCGGGTGCAGCCGAGCCGCGCGAAGAAATGACCCGCGGCCCGGCTGTGACCCGGTCCCTCAGAAGGTCCCCCGTACGCGCAGCCCACCGCCCGGCGCCTGGGCCGTCGCCGTGTACGAGTCGTCCTTCGCGTCCCGGCCGCCCGCCGCGTGGTTGTACTGGCCCGCGAAGACATGCCGCCCGGCGGGCACGGTCCGGCCCGCCTTCAGCGTCCACCGGTAGACCAGCGCGCCGTCGTGCTCATCCACGGACACCGTGAAGTCGTCCGGGGGCAGCGTGCTCCAGTGTCCGGTGTCCGCCACGCCGCCGGTCTGGGCTATCCGCAGCTCCACGGTGAGCGCGCTCAGCGGCTGCCCGGTCTGGACCGTGACATTGCTCTGCGCCCAGTAGGTGTTGCTGTGCGGGTCCACGGAGCCGTCCGACCACAGGGTGCCGTCCTCGGTACGCGGCGGGCCGTCACCCGTATCCCCGGACGGCGGACGCGCACCGGAGGAGGCGCCGGGTGCCGGGGGCGTGGACGGGCCGCCCGTACGGCCGCCGCTACTGGTTCCGCCGGTCGGCCCGCCGGGCCGCGCCGTCCTCCCGGGCTTGCCGGAAGGCGGCTCGGCCGGGGTCGCCGACGGGCCGGGCGGGGGAGTGGGCGAGGCGGGCCGGTCCTCGCCCGGCCCGGCGGGAGAGACCGGGCGCGTCGTCACCCTGCCCGGGCCGGCGTCGGGTGACTGCACGACCGTCGCCACCGCGTACCCACCTGCGACCAGTGCCCCCACCGTCGCTGCGGCCGCGAGGGCGACCCGGGGCCACGAGCCGCCCGGCGCCGTCCTGCGGCGCGGCTCCGCACCGGCTTCGGTGGAGCCCGCCATGCCGCGCTCCAGCCGCGCCAGCATCCGGGCGCGGTCCGGACCGTGGTCCTGCGCCGCTTCGCGCAACCGCCTGCGCACGTCGTCGTCCGCCATCACTTCCCCCTCCCCGCGAGGTCGTCCACGGCCCCCGCGCCCAGGTGCCGCTGAAGTTCCGCCATGCCCCGGGAGGTCTGGCTCTTGACCGTACCGACGGATATGCCCAGCGCCAGGGCGGTGTCCCGCTCCGACAGGTCGAACGCGTGCCGCAGCACGACGCACGCGCGCTTACGGAACGGCAGCCGTTCCAGCGCCTGCCGGACGTCCACGACGGCGGCCACGTCGGGGCCGTCCGACCGCTCGGAGCGCTGCGACCAGAACAGGGCGATGCGGCGCCGCTCGCGCACGGTGCTGCGGATGCGGCTGCGGGCCATGTTGGCGACCACGCCACGGGCGTAGGCCACCGGGTGTTCCGCGTCGCGCACGCGGTCCCACCGGTGCCACAGGGCGAGCAGCGCGTCCGCGGCGAGATCGTCGGCGGCGTCCGTCTCCCCCGTGAGCAGGTGGGCCAGGCGGGCCAGTTCGGCGTGATGGCGCTCGAAGAAGGCGTGGAACTCCGCCGATGCGTCAGCGGTGCCGGGGGACGGGGCGGCGGCTGGGACTGGACCGGTGCCGGGGCTGCTGCCTGAAGTGCTCATGCTCATCGGAGGGGCGGTGGACGAGATCATGCCAACCATTCGGGGTGCGGCGGCTGCAGCCGGTGACCGGTACGGAAGAAAAGGCTGACCACGGGCGGGCTCTCTCGGTCGGGGACGCTCTGTCAGCCCCTCAGTTGCCGCCGACGCCGGGAAGGTTGCCGTCACCTGCCGGCGATTTTCCGCCGGGAGCCAGGCGGGCCGGAGACCGGACCCGAACCCGGCCCGAGGCGAGCAACCAATGCGCCCGCGGCGGCAACCAGAAGGCACTGACCCCGCATCGAAAGGCCGTCTCATGTCCGCATCTGGCCGCCACCGCTCATCCCGCAAGCGCTTCCTCGTCGCACTGCTCGCCGCCGCCACACTCGGCGGCGGCACCTTCTTCGCCCTCGACACGACCGCAGACTCCGCACAGGCCGCCGACGGCTGCGCGCCGAACGCCTCCACTCCCATGGGCAAATACTGGCTCAACAACAACACCTGGGGAGCGGGCAGCGGTTCCGGGTGGAGCTGTACGTGGGCCACGTACCAGTCCGGCAACACCATCGGCTGGGGCACCCATCACGACTGGGCGGGCGCTCCCGAGTCGGTGAAGTCGTACGCGAGCAGCGTCCTCGGCTGGCACTGGGGCTGGAAGTCCGACGCCACCGGCCTGCCGGTACGGGTCTCCGCGAAGACACCGGTCCGCGCGAAGTGGTCCTACAAGGTGAAGGAGACCAGGCCGGGCGCGTACAACGTCGCCTACGACCTGTGGCTGCACGACCGGCCCGACACCGACTGGCAGAGCCGCCCCAAGCACGAGGTCATGGTGTGGCTCAGCAAGGGCGGCGCCGCCGCTCCGCTGGGCACCCGACAGCAGCGGGTGAAGGTCGCCGGCGCGTACTGGGACCTGTACGTCGGCAGGACCGACTGGAACGTGTACTCCTTTGTCCGCGTCGGCAACACCACCACGTCCGACCTCGACCTGAACGACTTCCTCCAGGCCCTCGTCCGCCGGGGCGCGGTGGCGCCGACCGACTACCTGAGCGGGGTGGAGGCCGGCACGGAAGCCTTCACCGGCAAGGCGCAGCTGGACACCGGCACGTACTCCGTCGAGGTCGGCTGAGACGGACAGGCCTGCGCCGTACGGGCGCGCGGTCCCGGCCTTCGGTTCCCGCGGGTTCTAGCTTTGGCCCGTCGCGATCCACCGGTGAGCGGCCTCCGCCGTGAATTCCCGCTGCCCGCGCGGGAAGAACAGCCCGGCGCTGCCGAAGGCCGGATCCGTCGCCGTCTCCGGTACGTACGGGATGGCGATGCACCGCATCCCCGCCCGGCGGGCCGCCTCCGCGCCGGGCGGCGCGTCCTCCAGCACCACGCAGCTCTCCGGCGCCGCGCCCAGCCGGCGGGCCGCCTCCAGGAAGACGTCGGGCGCGGGCTTGCCGTGCGCGACCTCCTCGGCGGAGACGCGTACGGTCAGCCGCGCGTCCAGGCCGGTGGCCGCGAGCACCGTCTCGATCGCGGACCGGGAGGAGCCGGAGGCCACCGCCATCGGGTGCCCGGCCGCGTGCAGCAGCTCCACGAAGGTCCGCATCGCGGGGAAGACCTCGGTGTGCGCCCGCGCCCGTTCCAGGTAGGCGCGGTTCTTGCCGGCCAGCAGCTCGTCGAGGGGCGCGTCGATGCCGTACTCCCGCTTGAGGATCTCCAGCGTCTCGCGGGTGCCGATGCCGATGAAGCGGGCGTGGTGTGCCCAGGTGAAGTCGGTGACGCCGTACCGGGCGAGGACCCGGCGTCCCGCCTCGTAGTAGTTCGGCTCGCTGTCCACGAGCGTGCCGTCCAGGTCGAAGATGACGGGGGCGGGGCGGACACCGGCGGGAATGCTCATGGACCCAGCATGTCAAGGCGGGTATCAGCGCGGCTCGGCGGCACCGCCCACCGCTTCGACCAGCGGCAGCATCCGGTGCGGCACCCGTTCCCGCAGCGCCACCTCGGTACGGGTCCGGACCACGCCCGACATCTTGATCAGCCGCTGGACCACGTCCTCCAGGTGTGCCGCGTCGCGCGCGACCACCCGCGTCATCAGGTCCCCGCCGCCGGTCGTCGAGAACGCCTCGATGATCTCCGGAACCTCGGCCAGCTCCTCGGCGACGTCCTCCAGATGTCCCTGGGTGACCTCGATGTGCACGAAGGCCAGCACGGGGTGGCCGAGGGCGGCGGGCGAGAGGCGGGGCCCGTACGCGGTGATCACTCCATCCCGCTCCAGCCGGTCCAGACGCGCCTGGACGGTGCCCCGGGCGATGCCGAGGATACGGGCGTACTCCCGCACGCTGGTGCGCGGCTGCTCCAGCAGCAGCCGGAGGATCTTCGCGTCGAGCGCGTCCACGGCCATGGGCCAACGGCCTCCTCGGAAGCGGTACGGGTCCCGGTGACTGTACCAACGGCTCACCCGTCGGCGCGTATACGGCGGCCATCGGCCCTGAGCGCGGGCCCCGTCACCCGTCAGCAGACACCGTCCCCCGGCCTGGGGTTGGCCAGCCGGAAGACCGGCCGCAGCTTCAGGCCCGCCCAGGTGCCGAGCAGCGCCGTCGCACCCCAGATCCAGCCGTGCAGGCTGCCGGACGCGATACCGGCGAGGTAGGCGCCGATGTTGCAGCCACCGGCCAGCCGGGCGCCGACGCCCATCAGGACGCCGCCCGCGACCGCCGCGACCGCGGTGCGCCAGGGAGTGCCCCGGTGCAGGGCCCAGGTGCCGCCCAGCGCGGCGGCTACCGCCGCGCCGATCATGATGCCGATGTCGGTGAGGCTGGTCTTGTCGGCCAGCACGGGACCGGACAGCGCCCGCGCGTTCGCGGGCTTCTGCCAGTACGACCAGGTCTCCGGGTGCCCGCCGAGCGCACTCACCAGCTTCGCGCCCCACAGGCTGAACGCGCTGGTCACACCCCACGCCCCGCCGGACACGAGGAGCACCCCGCCGCCCAGCACCGCCAGTACCCCCGCACCGGCGGCCAGCGGCCACGAACCGCGCAGGACCCGGGCGGCCCGGGTCTTCGCCGACGGCACCGGGCCGGTCGGCGGCGGGTTGCGGCGCGCCTGGACCGCGCGGCTGACGGCCACGACGACGGCCAGCGTCAGGATCGTGACGGCCCACGAGCCGAACCAGCCGAGGTGGTCGGCGAACACGACGGGCTCGAACGCCGGCAGGTCCCGCCACACGTCGAACTGCCAGGCGGCCAGCGTGGAACCGGCGATGAAGCCGCCCAGGGTCAGCACGATGGACGTCTGCCCCGACCCCACCGCGAACAGCGTGCCGGAGGCGCAGGCGCCGCCCAGCTGCATACCGACGGCGAACACGAACGAGCCGAGGAGCAGCCCCACGCCGAGCGGCCCGCCGGAGGGCTCGGGCGCCGACCCGAACAGTCCGGTGCCGGTGCCGATGACCAGGGCGAACAGAGTGGCCGTCGTACCCAGCAGCAGTGCGTGGGCGCGCAGCCCGGCCCCGTTGCCCACCGCGACGAGCTGCCGCCACGCGGACGTGAACCCGAACCGCGAGTGGAACAGGGCCACCCCGAGGCCGAGCCCGAGCAGCAGCAGGACGCCGGGCTTCGCGCCGTACGAGGCGAAGACGTAACCCGCCAGCGCCAGGGCGATCAGCAGGCCGACGGCGAGCGGCAGCCGCCGGACCGGCGGGGCCGGGGGAGCGGCGGGCCGGGGCCGGGAGGTGGGGGAGGGAGCGAGCAGCGCCGCGGTGGGGCGGGGGGTTCCGACGAGCGGATCAGGGGGTGCTGTGGTCACAGCGGGCTCCGTGAGGGTGAGCGGTGAGCTGAGCGGGGGCGGGGCGACGTGGCACATGGGTGTGCCCGGGGTGCCGGAGGCGCAGGTCGCCCCGGGAACGCCGGGGGCGGGGAAGCGGTGATCACGGACGCCGGGGCCTGCGGAACGGCGCCGGCGGCGGGCTTCAGCGGGGACAGAGCCCGTCGTCGACGCACCAGGCCGAGTTCGCGAAGAGCGCGAGACAGAGGAGGCGTGCGGGTGCGGACATGACGTCGAGGGTAATGCGTGGAAGATGCACACGGTTGCGGTGTTCCGGCATGTGGACGCTCGGATGAGACGCGCGTCGGCGGGCGCTCTGATGCGGGCAGTCGGGCGAGAGCTCACGCCAATGGCCGCCTTCTGGCCCAGCGCCTTCCGTCGACGCTGTGCCAATGGCACAGCCGTATCGGGCCCTGTTGAGCCAACAGCTGTGTTGATGTTGTGATAGGTCCGTCGATGGCGCTGCGGATCCCCGCGGCGCCTTTTTGATGCCGAAGCGCAGAGCCGAAGCACCGAGCCGGAAGACGAACGACAGAGTTGAACGCAGAGGGGTGGGAAACCGTGGTGAAGAGGGTGTTCGTGGCGCCGGACCCGGGGCGGCTGCGGCTGCGCAGCGCCGCGCGGGCCGTCGTGGGTGTCGGCCTGGCGGTGGCGGTGTGTGCCGCCGTCGGCCACTCGCTGGTCGGTGCCGTGGTGGGCGGGGTCGCCGCGCTGCTGGCCCTCTTCACCGTCGCGGACACGACGGTGCGCGGTCAGCTGGTCTCCACCGCCCTGCTGCCGCTGGTCGGGTTCCCGGTGCTCGCCGTCGCGGCGATGCTGCACGACTACCCGCTGGTACGGGACACGGCCTTCCTCGCCACGGTCGGCGTCGGGGTCTACGCCCGCCGCTGGGGGCCGCGCGGCAACGCCCTCGGCATCTTCGCGTTCATGTCCTTCTTCGAGGCGCAGTTCCTGCGTACGGTGCCCGAGCAGCTGCCCGAGCTGTACGCCGCCACCGCGCTCGCCCTCCTCGCCTGCTCGGCGGTCCGCTTCGGACTGTGGTGCTACGAACGCCGTACGCCGTCGCCCGCCGTCCCCGCCCTGCCCGGCGGCACGGGCCTGGCCCGCGCGACGACCCGCCAGGCGCTCCAGGCGACCGCCGGCGGAGCCTTCGCCCTGATCGCGGGCCAGATGCTCTCCCAGGAACGCTGGTACTGGGCGGTCGGCGCCATGTGGTGGATCTTCGTCAACACCGCCTCGCGCGGCGAGACCGTCGTCCGCGGATTCCGCCGGATGCTCGGCACCCTGCTCGGCATCCCCGCCGGGCTGCTGATCGCCGTACCCCTGCACGGCGCCGTGGCGCCCACGGCGGCCCTGATCGCCGTCTGCATCTTCTCGATCTTCTATGCGTCGCCGGTCTCGTACACCTGGAACATGCTCGCGGTGACCCTGATGGTCGGGCTGCTGTACGGGCTGCTGGGCGTGCTGGACCCGGGGCTGCTCGCGCTGCGTCTGGCGGAGACCGGCGTCGGCGCGCTGAGCGCGATCCTGGCCGTCCTGGTGGTGCTGCCGGTCACCACGCACGCGACGACGGACGCCTGGGTACAGCGCGCCCTGCGCTGCGTACACCACTGCACCGCCGAGGCCGCGGCACGCATCGCCGGCTCCGAGAGCGCCGACCCGGCCCCGCGCGTCGCCGAGCTGGAGGTGCTGCTCCGCCGCGTACGGCTGTCCCTCTCCCCGCTGGTGCACCCGCTGGCCCCGATGCGTGCCCGCAAGGAACGGGCCCGGCAGGTGCTGGCGCTCCTGGACGACTGCGCCCGCGAGGTCCGCGGGCTGGCGTCCATCGCCGCCGACCCGGTGGCGTCGCATGATGCCCGGCTGACCGCCGCCTGCCAGCGTGTGGAGGCCGCCGTTGAGGCGCTCACCACACCCCAGCAGCCCCGCGAGTTCACAGCAGCCGCAGCGGCCGCCGCCCCGCACGCGCCCCTGGAACCCGCGCTCGCCCACCTGCACAGCTTGGAGCGCGCCCTGGCGGAACTGGCCGCGCCGCTGCACAGCTCCCCGCGCTCCCCGCTGGCCGACGCCTGACGGGAGAACCGCCGCCGAGACCGCCCGCCGCCCACCGATCGACGTCAGCGACCCGATCGGCGGGCGGCGGCGGCCTGTTAGCGTCAGTGCGTACAACTCCGTACGGCACACAGGGCGGACGAAGGGCAGGCGGAGCGCCGATGAGGACGACAGGCAGCGGACGGCGGGCGTACATCGGGTCGTTCACGTCGGCCGGCGGGCGCGGCGTCATCACGGCGGCGGTCGACGCGGAGACGGGCGCCCTGACCCCACTGCATGCCACGGACGAGGTGCCCGACCCGAGCTATCTCGCGGCCGCGCCCGACGGGCGCCACCTGTACGCGGTGAGCGAGACGTCCGACGGCGCGGCTGCCGCCTTCGCGCTCACGGAGAACGGCCCGGTGCCGCTCGGCGCCCCCGTACCGGTACGCGGCGCCGGCCCGACCCACCTCACCCTCTGGGTCGGACGTCTGCTGACCGCCAACTACACCTCCGGCAGCGTCAGCGCGCTGCCCGTACGGGCCGACGGCACCCTCGCGGAACCCGCCGCCGTGCTCCGGCACGAGGGCCACGGCCCGCACCCCGACCGCCAGGAGGGCCCGCACGCGCACGCCGTGCTGCCGGACCCCACCGGCCGGTGGCTGCTCAGCGTCGATCTCGGCACCGATTCCGTACGCGTTTGCGAATTTGTCCCGGCGAGCGGGGAGCCCGTCGTACGCCACGAGATCCGGCTGCGGCCCGGCAGCGGGCCCCGGCACCTCGCCTTCCACCCGGGTGGCCGCCACGCGTACGTCATCAACGAACTGTCCTCCACGGTCACACCGTGCCGCTGGGACGCCGCCACCGGCACCCTCACACCGCTGACCGAGACGGCGATCCTGCCCCCGGACGCGGGCGAGAACCACCCCTCCGAGCTGGTCATCTCGCCCGACGGCCGCTTCGCCTGGGCGGCGAACCGGGGCCACGACAGCATCTCGGTACTGGCCCTCGACCCGTCGGGAGAGACCTTCACCCTGGTCACCACCGTGCCGTGCGGAGGGCACTGGCCGCGCGACCTTGCGCTGCACCCGGGAGGGCGACACCTGTACGCGGCCAACGAGCGCTCCGGGGACGTGACCTGGTTCGCCCTCGACGCCGCCACCGGGGTACCGGAAGCCGGCGGTTCGATCGAGGCCCCGGCAGCCTCCTGCGTGGTCTTCGGCTGAGGCTGCGGCTGCCGCACGCACGCCGCGAGCCGCAGGGACATGTGAGTCGCACGGGCAAAGGCTGAAGGGCCGCTCCCGAACGGTACGGGAAGCGGCCCTTTCACGAGGTGCCGACGGCGACAGGCGCCGCCGGCAGGGGCGTACACGGCGGGCCGTCAGGCCGTCGGCCGGGGCGTCGGAGGGGCGGGCAGCGGGCGACGGCTCGCGGGGAGAGCCGTGCCGCCGCCCCGCGAGGTCACCGGGCCGGCGCGTGCTGACCGGCCGACTGCAGCGTGATGCCCAGCGCCGACGCGTAGTTCGACAGGACCAGGCGGCCGACCGTCCCGTACGCGCCCAGGGGCTCCGCCGCCGCGCAGCCCGCTTCCGCTGCCGCGGCCCCCACCAGGCCTTCGGCGATCTCGGGACCGATCAGGTACGGAGCCAGGGCCAGCTGCTGCGAGCCCGAGGAACGCAGCTCCTCGGCGGTACGGGCGATGGCGCCCTCCTCGTCCAGCGCGGCGGCCAGCACCGGCACCGCCAGCCGGGCGGAGAGCAGCATGCCGGTGATGCCGGCGGCCTGTACGGCCTCCTCGCCGCCGACGGTGGCGAGGACGATGCCGTCGGCGGCCGTCGCGACCGTGAACAGCCGCGCCCGGTCGGCACGGGCCAGACCGGCCTCCGAGAGGCGTACGTGCAGGGCCTCGGCGAGCAGCGGGTGCGGGCCGAGCACATCGGTCAGCTCGGCGGCCGAACCGCTGTTCATGATCGCTTGGCGTATGCGGCGGAGCAGCGCGCTGTCCGGTCCGGCCAGCAGCGGCACGACCACCGCGGGCGGGCCCTGCTGCTCGGGCTGCGCACCGTCGCCGGTACGGGCCCGGTGCTCACCGGCCGCCTGGGCGAGCACGGTCTCCAGCGCGGGGTACTCCGCGTCGCCGCCGTCCACGTAGCCGATCCGGGCGTCGAGGCCGGGCAGCTCGGAACGGGCGATGCTGGTCACCTCCGCCGCCAGGCCGCGCGCGGCGGCGGAGGGGGCGCCGGGAACGGCGAGGACCAGGGCGGGCGCGCCCTCGGGCGCGGCGACGGGTTCCGGTCGGCGGTGACGACCGGACTGCCGGGGACGCGGCATTCGTACAGGCAGGCCGGGTGCGGCGCCCGAGCTCGGAGAAACTTCGTCAAAGCGGGGCGAGCCGGGTGCGGGCCCAGTGGGGGAACTCATGGCGTCGCATGTTAACGCCTCAGGGGTCCCCCGCGCGGCGGGAGGGTTCGGCCGGGAGGTATCCGTCCCGAATTGTCCCGCGCGCCGTATGGGCAGGTCAAAGCCCGGTTCGAGCATCGGTGCGACCCTGCGGGACGACCCGGCGGGAGGCGCTGCGCCCCCGCCCCGTACTTCCCTCGCACGCCCCTTCGCGCGCCCCGTCCGCCCCTCGCTGTGACGCGCTGCTGACGGGTCGGACGATGGGGCGCCATGGCGAATCGGAATGGCGGCGGGACGGCGGTTCGGAATGACGGGTCGGTGTGGGGCGCTGGATATCCGGGACTACTTACGCAATTCACGGCTTTGCGGCTTTGTTCGAATGACGTGCTCGCCGCCGGGCCGTGCCCTACCGCGTGACCCGCAACAGCCTCTCGTCCGTGGGCAGCCGCAGCCCGTCGACAGCCAGGGCCGCGGCCACGCGCAGCGCCCCGCTCAGAGGATCGCCCGCCGCTTCGACCCGGCGGGCGTGCGGCAGCAGCTCGTCGAACGCGGTGCGCAGCGGCGACAGCAGCGGCTCGCCCAAGTTCAGGAGGCCCCCGGTGAAGGCCACCGCACTCCCGGCCGCCGACGGGCAGACCGCCGCCGCCGACTCCGCCAGGTGGCGCGCCGCGCTGCTCAGGATCGCGGCCGCCACGGGATCGCGCCCGGCGCAGGCGGCGACCTCGGGTGCGAACGACGCCAGTACGGCGGTCCGGTCGGCTCGCGGGTACAGCGCGCCGGGCAGCTCGGCCGCCGGGCCGAACAGCGCTTCCATACGGGCCAGCAGCACGGCGGAACCGCCCGCCCGCCCGTCGTGGGCGCGCAGCGCCGCCTCCAGCCCAGCCCTGCCGATCCAGGCGCCACTGCCGCAGTCGCCCAGCAGATGCCCCCAGCCGTCGGCGCGGCGCCAGCCGCCGGCCGGGGTGAGGTCCGTGCCCATCGCTATGACGCCGGTACCGGCGGCGACCACGGCGCCCGGAGTCTGGCCGAGCGCCCCGGCGTACGCGGTCACGGCGTCGGCGGCCAGCGCCAGCCGCCGTACACCGAACGCCTCGGCCAGCGCCCCGGGCAGCTCGGCCCGCAGCTCCGTGCCGAGCGTCGCCATGCCCGCGGCGCCGACGCACACGGCGTCGAGCCGCCGGGCGCCGGTGTCCCGCATCAGGTCCTGCGCGGCCGGTACCAGCTGTTTGAGCAGCTGGTGGGCGTCCATGCCGTTCGGGCCGGTGCCGATCGGCTCCTGAGAGGTGTACGAGGCGAGCGGCCGCGCGTCCCTCCCGTCCGCGCGGGCGACGGCGATCCGCAGGCTGGAACCGCCCGAATCGACCCCCAGGACATGGCCGGTCGACGGGCGTGCCGTACTGCCCCGGGGCTCAGCCAAACCCGCGCGCGTCCTGCTTGAGCGCGGTGTCCACGGTCAGGGCCGTGGCGACGACCAGGCTCCGCAGCGGCTCGGGGAGCTGGCTGTGGAGCTGCAGGACGTAGTTGTCCGCGGTGGTGAACATCGTCTTGGCCAGGCCCTCCCAGGTCTTGGTGATCCGGGCGACCTCGTTGTCGGTGTGGTCGACGATCGCGAAGTTCCAGGCGCGCCAGTTCTCCGCCTTGATGGCGCCGATCTGCTGCCCGCCCGCCATCATCGCGAAGTTGATCTTGCCGATGGCGTTCTGCTGCACGATCTCGCCCACCGGCTGCCCGTCGGGCCGCTCCACCAGCACCTTGGACTTGATGAACTTCGCCGGGCGGGTCAGCACCAGTTGCGGCTGGCCGAAATTGTCCCGGATCTCCAGCCGGTGGGTCATGTACTGGTCGAGGCTGGAGACGATCCGCAGCACCTTCTTCGCGGTGCTCTGGCCGACCTGTACGACCGTGCCGAGGGTGTTGCCGTGCTGGTCGAAGACGCTGTACTCGTTCGTCACCTCGATCAGCTTGGCCTTCTGGTTCACGACCAGGACCGGTTCGGTGAACAGCGTTCCGCCGCCCTGGGCGCTGGGCGCGACCCCGGCCTGCTGCTGCACCTGGTACTGCACCTGCCCCGGGCTGCCACCCGGCTGCCCGTACCCCGGCTGCGCTCCGGGCATCGGCTGTCCGCCCGGCATGGGCTGACCGCCGGGCATGGGCTGACCGCCGGGCATGGGCTGCTGGCCGACCGGGGACGGGTGTCCGGCCGGCGCCTGCTGCCCGGCCTGCGGCGCGTACTGGTGCGGCATCGGCTGACCGCCCTGCTGCTGGGGCGCGTACCCCTGACCGGGGGCCTGCTGGCCGTACGGCTGCCCGCCCTGCTGCTGCACGGCGTGCTGCTGCGGGCTGCTCTGCTGCTGGGCCTTCACGTACGACGGCTGCTGCGCTTGTTGCTGCTGGGCCTGCTGCGGCGCCTGCTGGCCGACCGCCTCGTCCGGGGCCGATGTCTGCGCCTGGGCCGGCCGGCCCTCGTGCGTGTGCTCGGTCCACCGGGAGCCGTCCCACCAGCGCAGCCGGTCCGGCGTGCCCTGCGGGTCGGCGTACCAACCCGCAGGGATGTTCGCGTTCGTCATGCGGGCACACTATCCCGCAGGGTCAGGGCAGTCTCCAGTCCACCGGCTGCGCGCCCTGCCGCGCCAGCAGGTCATTGGTCCGGCTGAACGGGCGCGAGCCGAAGAAGCCCCGGTCGGCCGACATGGGGGAGGGGTGCGAGGACTCCACCGAGGGCAGGTCGCCGAGCAGCGGTCGCAGATTGCGCGCGTCGCGGCCCCACAGCACCGACACCATCGGGCGGCCCCGCGCGACCAGCGCCCGGATGGCCTGCTCCGTGACCTCCTCCCAGCCCTTGCCCCGGTGCGCCGCCGGCTTGCGCGGCGCCGTCGTCAGCGCCCGGTTGAGCAGCAGGACGCCCTGCCGCGTCCACGGCGTGAGGTCACCGTTGGACGGCCGTGGCAGCCCCAGGTCCGAGGCCATCTCGCGGTAGATGTTCTCCAGACTCCCGGGCAGCGGGCGGACGTCCGGCGCGACGGAGAAACTCAGTCCCACCGCGTGTCCGGGAGTGGGGTAGGGGTCCTGCCCGACGATGAGCACCCGGACGTCGTCGAAGGGCTGTTGGAAGGCGCGCAGCACATTGCTGCCCGCCGGGAGGTAGGTGCGCCCCGCGGCGATCTCCGCCCGCAGGAACTCGCCCATCCTGGCGATCTGCCCGGCGACCGGCTCAAGTGCCTTGGCCCAGCCGGGTTCGACGATTTCATGAAGAGGTCGTGCAGCCACGCACGTCACCCTACTGGCCGCAAGGTGATCCTCTTCAATCGACGGCCCGATCCGCCGCCCGGCTCACCCGACGGCGGCGGCCCGTACGCACAGCACGTCCGGCAGGTGGGAGGCGAGCTGCTGCCAGCTGTCACCGTCGTCCGCGCTGGCGAAGACCTCTCCGTTGCGATTGCCGAAGTAGACGCCCGCGGGGTCGGAGTCGTCGACGCACAGCGCGTCCCGGAGCACCGTGCCGTAATGATCCTCCCGGGGCAGACCGTCGCTGAGCGCCTCCCAGCTCGCACCGGCGTCCTCGGTGCGGAACACCCGGCACCGGCGCTCCGCCGGGACGCGGTCGATGTCGGCGGTGATGGGGAAGACGTACGCGACGTCCGCCCGGCGCGGATGGGCGGCTGCCGCGAACCCGAAGTCGGAGGGCAGCCCGCCGCCGATGTCGGTCCACTTCGCGCCCGCGTCGTCGCTTCGGTAGACGCCCCAGTGGTTCTGCAGGTAGAGCCGGTCCCGGTTGACGGAATCCTGTGCGATCTTGTGTACGCACTGGCCGAACTCCGGGTCCGGGTCGGGCAGGAACACGGCCTTCACGCCGCTGTTCGACGGGGACCAGCTCTGCCCGCCGTCCTTGGTGCGGAACACCCCGGCCGCGGACACCGCGACCGTCACCGCGTCCGCGTCCCGCGGGTCCGTGATCACCGTGTGCACCGCCAGTCCGCCACCGCCGGGCACCCACTGCGCACGGGACGGGTGGTCCCACAGCGAGCGGACCAGCTCGAACGTCTCGCCCCCGTCCGCCGACCGGAACAGCCCGCCGGGCTCCGTCCCGGCGTACACCACATCGGGTGCTGCCGGTCCGGCCGGATGCAGCTGCCACACCCGCTCCAGCGAAGTGTCCGTATCCGGTGGATACTTGACGGGCGGGCGGGCCGGCTCCCGCCAGGTCCCGCCGAGGTCGTCGGAGTGGAAGACCGACGGACCCCAGTGCGAGCTGTCCGCACCGGCCAGCACCCGGGGTGTCGGGCGACGGGTGTCGATGCCGATCGAATACACCGCCTGCGCGGCGAAGTGCGGCCCGCTCAACTCCCAGTCGCCGCGCCGCCGACGGCCGATGAAGAGCCCTTTGCGCGTGCCCACCGCGAGGAGGACGTCTGTCGTGCCGGATGCCATCTCGAACACCTCCGAAACGCCGTTGTTTCCAGGTATCGCTCAGTCTGCACCCGACCACTGACAACGGCCCTTCGGCACGGTGTCGCCGCAGGTCAGAACGTATGTGCTCGCCATGTTTCCGGAGCCGGCGCGCGGCCACGCACAAGCCGGCCCCCTGGCGACAGGGGGCCGGCTCGTCGCCGTCACCGGTCGTGCGGCGCCGCGTTCACTCCTCCTCGCCGACCGGGCGGCCGCCGTTCGCTCCGCCGCCCGTCGTGCGCCGCATCAGTGCCGTTGGTTACGGCCGATGGTCATGCGGTAGATCGCCAGAACGATCACCGAGCCGACGATGGCCGCGATCCACGTCGAGAGGTGGAAGAAACCGTTGATCGACTCCACGCCGAAGATCACCTTGCCGAGCCAGCCGCCCAGCAGCCCACCGACGATGCCGATCAGCATGGTGACGAGGCATCCACCCGGGTCCTTACCCGGCATCAGCGCCTTCGCGATCGCACCCGCCAGCAACCCGATCAGGACCCACGCGATGATTCCCATGGCAGTTCACCTCGTTCACAAATAAGATCAAAACGCTTCGACTCTGGTGTTTCCTGCTTTTGCGGATCGAAACACTGCAAGTGCATCGCTTCTCTGTGCGACAGCGCTGACGTGACCGGCCTCGCGCCGCCAAGCCCTGGGCGCCCCGCATCGCGGCCCTCCAGGGGCGTCAAAAACCGTTCGTACGCGATGCGCCGGGGCCCTTATCGTGAGCCGGTCGGCCCGGGGTGGAGCTCCGGGGCCGGACTGGCCGGTCGCGGCGATACGGGGGTACGCCGCGCTCCGGAAGGCACAGCGATGCGCGGGGCCGGGCCCATCGGGGGCCGGCCCCGTTTTCGTGCGCACGCGCCCTCACGTGCCCGCAGGTAAGTACGAGAGCCATCGTAGTTTGACAGGCTCCGTACTACGAGAGCTATCGTATGAAGCGTCAAGCAGAAGCAACCCCAAACGCGGGAGTCCGTCGTGAGCGCACTGTTCGAGCCCCTCACCCTCCGGTCGCTGACCATCCCCAACCGCATATGGATGGCTCCCATGTGCATGTACTCGGCGGCACCGGACGGCCCGGAGCAGGGCGTGCCCAACGACTGGCACTTCCAGCACCTCGCCTCGCGCGCCGCCGGCGGCACGGGGCTGATCCTGACCGAGGCCACGGCGGTGAGCCCGGAGGGGCGCATCAGCCCGTACGACCTGGGGCTCTGGAACGACCGGCAGACCGCCGCGTTCCGCCGTATCACCGACTTTTTGAAGGCGCACGGCTCCGTCCCGGGCATCCAGATCGCCCACGCGGGACGCAAGGCCTCGACCGAGCGTACGTGGGTGGACCGCGGCGCCCCGATCGCGCCCGGTGAGGGGCACGGATGGCAGCCGGTGGGGCCGAGCCCGCTGGCGTTCGACGAGGCGTCCACCGAGCCGGCGGAGCTGTCGGCCGAGGAGATCCGGGAGATCGTCGGGCAGTTCGCGGCGACCGCGCGGCGGGCGCTGGAGGCCGGCTTCGAGGTGGCGGAGATCCACGGTGCGCACGGCTACCTGATCAACGAGTTCCTCTCGCCGTTCACGAACCGGCGCACGGACGAGTACGGCGGCTCGTACGAGAACCGCACCCGCTTCGCGCTGGAGGTCGTGGACGCGGTGCGGGCCGTGTGGCCCGAGGAGCTGCCGGTGTTCTTCCGGATCTCGGCGACGGACTGGCTCTCGGAGGACGCGGACGACGAGCGCGAGGGCTGGACCTCCGAGGACACCGTGCGCTTCGCCGCCGACCTGAAGGCGCACGGGGTGGACCTGCTGGACACCTCCACCGGCGGCAACGCCCCCGGCGCGAAGATCGCGGTGGGCCCCAGCTACCAGGTGCCCTTCGCCGAGCGGGTCAAGAAGGAGGCCGGACTGCCGGTCGGCGCCGTCGGCCTGATCACCGAGGCCCAGCAGGCCGAGAAGATCGTCGTGGACGGCCAGGCGGACGCCGTCCTGATCGGCCGCGAGCTGCTGCGCGACCCGTACTTCGCCCGGAACGCGGCCCGTGAACTCGGCGCCGACCTCCACATCCCGAACCCGTACCACCGCTCCTGAACCATGGCGACGCGGGGGGGGGGGGGGGAAAAAAAAAGAGCAAAACCGGGGTTGGGAGCTCGGAACACAGGTTCCTTTTCGGAATTAAG
>NZ_JBVIQN010000047.1:0-53118 GCF_055577005.1 Streptomyces sp. NPDC033221
GGCCGGACGAACTCCCACTCGGCATCCGACAGCTCATGTCGACGTATCACCCGCCCATGATCCACCACACAAGATCATTTGAAGACACCGCCTAGCGGACCCAGCCGGTGAAGCTCCGGCCGCCCGAGTCGTTGCCGCGGCCCGGCGGGCTGACGCGCTGCCCGCCGTCGACGGCGGTGGACACGGCCCGCACCAGCCAGGCGTTGACCGACAGGCCCTCCGCCGCCGCGACGGCCTCGGCGCGGGCCTTGAGGTGGGCGGGGAGACGGAAGTTGATCCGCGCCATGGCGCCGTCGTCGACGTCCGCCGGCGCGGGTTGCGGCGCGGCCGCGACGGCTTCAGCGACCGGCTCCCGTGTCTCCTGGAACGGCTCGGGGGCGGGCGGCGCCGTCACCACGAACTCCGGGTCGAGACCCCGCAGCCGTACGTCGACCGAGCCCGGCGCCAGCTCCCGCGTGACCTCGCCCATGGCGGCGGACAGCGCGTTGAGAAGGGTCAGACGGGCGGCGGACTCCAGGGGGGCGGTGAGCCGCTCGGCGAGGGCGCGGGCGTCGTCGCCGCCGGCGTCCGCGGCGACGGCCAGCTCATGCCGGAGGTTGTCGACGTAGGGCGTGAGGTCCATGACGCCATCATGGCACATTGGTGGCGCCATGGCGAGCCACTTTGGCCCCGGCGCGACTCGTCCGCCTCCGACCTGCGGTTATTGGCAGAACTTGCGGCGTACTGGTGTCACTTTGAGGGAGTGGCGGCTCGTTCTGGCGTCGCAGTGACTCCATGTCGGCACCATCCGGGCGCCGGGCTCGCGCCACAGCGCCGCCGGCGTGGCGTCACCGTCGTGTGGCACCGCGGCGGGTGGCGTTCCGTCCGGTGCCCGACAAGTGACCTGCCGCTGCTGAACCTGTCGCTACTGAGGCGCGATCACCTTGACCCACTCGTCGACGGTGAAGACATCCGCCCACTGCGGAAACAGTCGCTCGACGAGAACCCGGTGCACCTCCGGGTCGATATCCAGACAGGCGTCGGAGAGAACGGTGAGGCCGAAGTCCAGGTCGTTCGCCTGACACAGGGTGGACAGCACCACCGCGCTGGTGGCGATGCCGGTGAGCACGACACTGTCGATACCGCGCGCCCTCAACACCACGTCGAGATCACTGCCCGAGAACGCGCTCGCCCGTCGCTTGGTGATCACCACGTCGCCCGGCCGGGGCGCGACCTCGGGGTGGATCTCGGTGCCTGGGGCGCCCTCCACGTAGAGGCCGGCCTGCGCGATGGCAGCGAGAGGCTTGTTGCGCGTCCCGACCTCCGGGAAGCCGGGGCGTAGCGCGATGACCACGTAGATCACGGGTATGTCCGCCGCCCGAGCCCCGTCGATCGCCCTGCGCAGACGCGGCAGGAACCCGGAGCCGTCGTCGACGAGGTCCACGATGGCCTGTTGGACGTCCATCACGAGAAGGGCGCTGCTCATGTCGCCTCCAGGAGCGAAGTCGATCCGGCGTCGGGACGGGCCGGATTCTGGAGTCCGGATCCTATGCGGGCCCAGGCACGAGGTGGTGCGTACGTCGGGCAAGGCGGGACGCGCACCGGCGCCCGCAGCCACTCGGCCTCATCACGCGCCGATCCAGCGTGCGGCGGCCGCGTCGAGCCGCTTCGTGACATCGTCGCCGAGTTCGCTGTTCCGACCACCCGAGGCGTCCCCGGCATCCGCGGCCCAGATGACGATGCCGTCCGGCCGTACGAGCAGGCTCGGCAGCTCCGTATCGGCGGCAGGGTCGGCGACGCGGACGATCCGTTCGCCGAGATGCCGCACCGCGTCGGCGAACCGGCCGTCGTGCGTGCGGTCGACCAGGACGAAGCGGCCGTCGTGCGCGAAGTCGGCGAGTCGGCGGCCGGACGACAGGCGGACGTCGCCGACAAGGGTTCCGACAGGCGCGGTGGCGTCGTCCGCGACGTCGTAGCGCTGCATGATGCCCGATGACAGGGCGACCATCTTGTTCATCGCGCCCGGTACGGTGAGCAGTTCGCCGCCTACGACCTCGCGCAGATGCTTGGTCCGCTCGTCCCCGCGCAGGAGGGCGACCTGGGCGCGCGTCCAGTCGAGCACCCATTCGGCGATCGGAGAACGCTCCGTGCCGTAGGTGTCCAGCAGTCCGGCCGGGGCCCGGCCTTGGATGGTCGCGGCGAGTTTCCAGCCGAGGTTCACGGCGTCCCCGAAACCGAGGTTGAGGCCCTGTGCGCTGAACGGCGAGTGGACGTGGGCGGCATCGCCGGCGAAGAGCACCCTGCCGTGGCGGTAGCGCTTGACCCGGCGGGCGTTGTCGGACCAGCGGGTCGCACGGCCGTGTACGGCGTTGAGGGTTACGTTCGTCCGGGTGACGTCGCGCACCACTTCCTGCAGTTCCGCGAGGGTGATGGGTGCGTCGCGGTCCTCGGGCTGCGGGCCGAAGCGTGCGACGAGGATCCGGCCGGGGGTGGGGCCGTAGGCGTAGACGCCGCGGGGTGTCCAGTTCCAGCCGTGGTTCAGGCCGGTGGCGTCGTCGAAGTCGGCGACGGCCTGGTAGCCGACCAGCTCGGGGTCGGTGCCGACGAAGTCGATGCCGAGCTGCTTACGAATGGTGCTGCGCCCCCCGTCGGCCGCCACGACCCAGCCGGCGGCCACTTCACCCGCGTCCGTCTCGACCACGACACCGGCATCGGCACCGGCATCGGCGCTGGCACCGCCATCGGCATCGGCGGAGGCATCGGCGGAGGGAGCGTCGCCAAGGTTGCGCACTCCCTTTACGACGACGCCTCGGCGGATGTCGACGCCGAGCCGGGCGCAGCGGTCGGCGAGCAGCAACTCCACGTCGTACTGCGGCACCGCGACACCGCCCGCCACTGCCGTATGGGAGGCCAACACCGGATCCTCCTGGTCGACGAGGTCGTTGCGGAACATGATCCCCGCGAAGTGCCCCATCACCGGAAAGCGCGGCGACGTTCCCTTCATCCCGCCGACCAGTCCGCGGGTGACAGCCGTGCCGCCGCTTCCGGTGAACTTCCCGGCGGCGGCCATGCGACGGCGCTGGACCTCCTCGGCTTCCGGCAGCATGCCGCGCCGGTCGAGGATCTCTGCACTGGCCACGTTGACCGAACCGGCCTTGATGGTCGGGTCCGGCTCCCACAGGCGTTCGAGCACCGTCACCTGGACCCCCTGAAGTGCCAGCTCACTGGCGAGGAGCAGTCCGGTGGGTCCGGCTCCGACGACGATCACATCGGTCCGCTGCATGGCGCACCCCTTTACACTGAAGTCATTATTAACTCAGTACATTTACTGGGTAAGCTTTACTGGGTAAACATAACATGAGAGGTGAGTCATGCCGAACCGAGGAGATCGAGGCGGCGCGAAGACACGGGCGCGCATTGCGGAGGTGGCCACCGAGCTGTTCCTGGAGCACGGCTTCGACGAGGTCACGATCGCCCAGGTCGCGGCCGCGGTCGGCGTCTCGAAGGTGACGGTGTTCTCGCACTTCAGAAGCAAGGAAGACCTTCTGCTGGACCGGCTCCCCGGCGCGGTCGACATCCTGCGGTCCGCCGTCCGGGAGCGCGACGAGGGGGTCGGCCCCGTGGAAGCGTTCCGGGCCCTCGCTCTCACCCTGGTGGACGAGCGGCACGTCCTGTCCGGGTTGGGCGAAGGAGCCGATCCGCTCCTTCGTACGATCGCGGGCTCCCCCGCACTCATCACACGGCTCCGCGCCTTCGAGTACGAATCGGCAGCGGCCCTGACGGAGGATCTGCGCGACGACGCGCACTTCACCGGCGACCCGGACCTGGTCGCGGCGCTGCTCATCGCCGCGTACCGCGCGGTCGCCGTGGCAACGGCCCAGCGCCGGCTCGCCGGAGACGACCTCGCCGAGATCGCCACCGCGCACCGGGAGCGTCTGGAGCGGGCGTTCGACGCGGTCGAGTACGGCGTCTCACCGGGCCGCAGCACGGGGGTCGTGTGACCTGCACCCACAGCACTTCGAGTACTCCGAGTACTCCGAGCGTTCCGCGTGTGAGTTCCGCGCGGTCAGTCAATTGATCCCCAGGCCCGGTACGGCCGTTGCGGCACAGGCCCTGAGGTGTTCTGCCCGGAGGCGGTCCGCCCGGCGCCCCTTGCCCCCGGTGCGCCGGAGCGCCGCTCGCGCAGGACGTACAACGCCACGACGAGGGAGGCTGCCACGAGAAGAAGGAGCACGGCAGCGAGGACCAGGCTGATGGCCGCCGCCGCGGTCTTCCCGTCCCGCACAGCGTCGATGCCGGGTGACGGTGAAGGCCCCACCGATCACCAGCGGAGGCAGCAGCCAGGGCCACGGGTGGGGCTCGGGAACGGGTGGGGAGGACCGCCCCTCCCGAAAGACCGCGTACCAGTAGCGGGCACACCCCCACTCGCAGCCTCCGTCCTCGGCTGAGCCCGGTCTCCGTCTCCATCACCGAGAGGCGGAGCCCCCCCCCCGGCCGGGTTCACCGCTGAGTCTCGATCTGAGACGACCGGTTGGGGTCGGTCCGTACGTGCGCACGCAGCCCTTGCAGGCCGAACAGGATGAGCAGTTCGACCACACCGCCATCGGCGCTGCCCGGTCTCCAGCCTGGACAGGGTGCTCTCCGACACCGCGGTCGTCGCCGCGAGTTGGGCGAGGGTGATGCCGCGGCCACGACGCAGTGCACGGAGCCGCGGCCCCACCGCGTCGAGCACGTCGTCGTCCGTCGTGGGGTCCGTGGGGCCCATCTTGCCGTTACCGCAAGTTTTCGTGCCAGGGCGTGGTGTGCCTGGCAAGACTGGGCGCCCACCGACACAAGGAGCCTTGATGAGCACCACCGATGCGGTCGCGTTCTGGGACGGCGTCTACGCGGACCGGCCGGCCACCGGCGATCCGAAGCCGAATGTGCGTCTCACCGAGACGGTGACGGGCCTGCCGCCCGGTGACGCGTTGGACCTCGGGTGCGGCGACGGCGGCGACGCGCTGTGGCTCGCCGGCCGGGGGTGGCGGGTCACCGCCGTCGACATCTCGGCCGTGGCGGTCGAGCGGCTCGCCGCCCTCGCCCGCGTACACGGCCTGGACGACCATGTCAGCTCCGCGCAGTACGACTTGCACAGGTCATTCCCGCCCGGCGGTTTCGACCTGATCTGCGCCCACTACCTGCACACCCCGTGTGACCTGGACCGGGCAACCGTCCTGCGCTCGGCCGCGCACGCACTGCGCCCCGGCGGGCGGCTGCTGGTCGTCGATCACGGCTCGGCCGCGCCGTGGTCGTGGAAGCAGGACCCCGACACCCGGTACCCGAGCCCGCAGGAGGTCGCCGCCGGTATCGGTCTGGCACCGGATACGTGGACGGTCGAACGGGCTGACGCACCCCGCCGGATCGCGACCGGGCCGGGCGGTCGAACCGCCGAGGTCACCGACCATGTCCTTCTCATCCGCCGCACCGCCTGACACGGTGGCCGGCGCCACCTACGACGCAGGAAGGCGACCAGTGTTGTCCAGCACCACGCGCCACAACAGCCGCGGCGACAATCCGCCGCCCCGGACCGGAAGCAGCGAGACCGAGGTCCTGCGCGGCTTCCTCGACTACCTCCGGGCTTCGCTCGCCGCGAAGGTCGACGGCACACCGGAACCGCAGGTGCGCACAGCCGCGGTGCCGTCCGGTACGAACCTGCTCGGCCTGCTCAACCATCTGACCCACGTCGAGCGCGCGATGTTTCTCGGGGACGGCGTCACCGACTGGCAGGCGACGTTCCAGGCCGCACCGGCGGACAGCGTGGCCGATGTGGTGGCCCGCTACAGGCAGGCGGTCGAGCTGGCGAACGACGTTCTCGACGGGTGCGCCGACCTCGGCGCACCGGTCCCCCGACCGGGGCCGGGGCGCCCCGGCCCCAGCGTTCGCTGGGCTCTGACCCACCTGATCGAGGAGACCGGCCGTCATGCCGGCCACGCGGACATCCTTCGCGAAATGGCCGACGGGTCGACCGGCCGCTGAGTCAGCCCGGCCGCCCGTCGCACGTTCGCCCCGTGGGGCCCCTCGGCCTCAGAACGCGAAAGAGGCACCAACGACTTGTACGAACACTCTGGTGCCCCTCGGTGACACGGGCTACTTTCAGACGCGACGTGACCCACACCGGGACATCGCGACACAGGGGGACATATGCGCAAGTTTGCTGTATCCACTGCAGGTCTGGCTCTCGCTGTGGGGGCTCTCGGGCTCACCACGGCCCCCAGCGCCAGCGCGGCGACGCCCTGTCCGTCCGGGGCGGTCTGCATCCGCGAAACGAACGGCAGCATCCTCAGCAAGAACATCTTCTACAGCTACGGCGCCCACAACCTCTCGAATGTCACCGGCGACCGGGTAATCGTCAACAACCAGACAGGCGGCGCCGGTTTCCGGTTCTGCTATGGGTACAACGGCAGTGGTGGCTGCTCCGTCGTGATGCGCGGGGTGGGTGAATCCGCGCCGTACAACATGACGCCGATCAACTCCGTCGTGCTCGTGCCGTAAGCACCGGCCAGGCCAGAGTCTCCGGCCAGGGTTTGCCTGCGCATCACCGCGGTGTGAGCGGCGGGGTGAACTCTGGTCGGTACGACAACGTGCTGCCCCATGCCGGGACATGAGCAACAGCGTCCCCCTGCTATGGTGCGCCGATGTCATCTATCAAGCAGTTCCAGGTCACCTTCGACTGCGCAGAACCTGAGCGCGTCGCTCGCTTCTGGTGCGAGGTGTTGGGGTACGTCGTACCGCCGCCACCGGAAGGATTTGCCACGTGGGACGAATTCGATCGCTCACTACCGCCTGAGCGGCAGGGTTCGGCGTTCGCCTGCGGCGACCCCTCGGGCGTGGGCCCGCGGCTGTATTTCCAGCGCGTCCCCGAAGGCAAGGTCGTAAAAAATCGGGTGCATCTGGATGTGCGGGCCGGCACCGGGCTCGTGGGTGCAGAGCGCCTTGCCACGCTCGAAGCCGAGTGCGCGCGACTGGTTGCGCTCGGCGCGACACGCGTGCAGTTGCTGGCTGCCGATGAGCACAATGAGTCGTGCATCGTGATGCAGGACGTCGAGGGCAACGAATTCTGTCTCGACTGAGCATTCTTTTGAAGCGTCGAGATGGAAGCCGTCGCCCTCGGGGGCGATCCGGCCTGGTGATCGGTCACGTACGTACCGATGGTTCTTCGGCCACATGATCCGTGGACGGCGTGCTACGTGGTGAGCACAGGTTTGACGACGCGCCCCGACGATGCCGCCTGCGCGGCGGCTTCTATGTCGTCGAAGGAAAACTCGGTGATGAGTTTCTCCAGCGGAAGCTTGCCCTGCCGGTGCAGATCAAGCAGGCACGCGATGTTCTCAGCCGGCCTGCCGTCACCTTCGGTCACGCCCCGAATGGTGAGGCCTTTGGTCAGGACCGGCATGGTGTCGAATTGCGCCGTGCCGATGCCGATCAGGGCGAGCGTGCTTCGTTTACGCAGGGCACTGATGGCCTGGGACACCGCGGTTGCCTGACCGGTCGTGTCGATGGCGTGCTGCGGTCCGCCATCGGTGAGATCCCGTAGGACCGCCGCCACGTCATTCTCGGCGTCGGGATCGATGGCCGCCGCGGCGCCCAGTTCCAGGGCCAGTGTGCGACGCGCGGCAATGGGGTCAATGGCGATGACCGTGCATTCGGCGGCGACTGCGGCCATGACGGCACTCAGGCCGACGCTGCCGGCGCCGAAAACGGCCAGCGTGGTGCCCGGAGAAGGCCGCAGGACCGTACGCACCGTGCCGACACCGGTCTGGACGCTGCACCCCAAAGGGGCGGCCATGGTCGCGGGGAAATCCGCCGGGACTTTGACGGTGTTGCTCTCGGTGGTCAGACAGTGCGACGCGAAAGCGGACTGGCCGAAGAAGTTCCCGTGCACCGGAGTGCCGTCCGTACGGGAGAGCGGGGTGCTGCTGTCCGGTCGAGAGCCGCCGGCGTTGAGGGACCCGGCATGTTCGCAGTAGGCCGGTTCTCCCGTCGCACACTGCGCGCAGCCGCGGCAGCTTCGGTACGTGAGGCACACCGTGTCGCCGGGGACGAACCCGGTCACCGCGCGGCCCACCGCCTCGACGACACCGGCACCTTCATGGCCGAAGACCATGGGCAGACGCTGCGGAGGCCATACCCGTCGCATGCTCAGATCGGTGTGGCACACGCCTGCGGCGGTGATCCGCACCAGGATCTCCTCCGGCCTCGGCTCCTCGAGCTCCAGATCCTGAGTGATGAAGGGGCCGCCGGGGGCCGTCACCAGTGCCGCGCGTATCCGCATGTGTGCCTTCCGTCTCGACGCTTGCCCACGCCGAAGGTGCCATGGAGCCAGGTGATCACACGTTCGACCCTACGGGGACCGCTCCGCTCGGCAGGTCACTTCCGGACACGGTCGGAAGCAGGTGCCCCGGCAGCCCCCTGACTCCGTACTCGCTCCTTCTTCGGCGCAGAAGCCGGTGGGGCGCGACTGCTCGGCCGCGCCCTGGTGCGGTGGGAGCCGCCTCCGCCCGGCGGTCAAGATCGATTGTCAGTGGTGGGTGAGAAGGTGACTGCATCGAGTGAAAGAGGGGGAGCGATCATGTCCGGAAACCAGAACTACATCAACCACGTTGCTCTTGTGCTGGATGCCAGTTCGTCCATGTCACACCTGAGCCGCAAGGTCGTCGACGTCGCCGACCAGCAGATCGCGTATCTGGCCCGCCGGTCGAAGGAGCTGGACCAGGAGACCCGGGTCACGGTGTACGCCTTCGCGGACGAGGTGGAGTGCGTCATCTACGACAAGGACGTGCTGCGGATGCCGTCCCTGAAGCAGCTCTACCGGGTCGGTGGCATGACGGCTCTGCTGGCGGCCACGCTGAAGTCGCAGCGGGAGCTGGCGCAGACGGCCCAACTGTACGGCGACCACAGCTTCCTGACGTTCGTGCTGACCGACGGGCAGGAGAACGCGAGTCATCGCTGTCCGGATGCCCCGGCCAAGGATCCGCGTGCACTGGTGCAGGCCGTGGCCAAGCTGATCGCGACACAGAAGGACAACTGGACGCTGGCCGTCCTCGTGCCGGACCAGATGGGCAAGCGCGAGGCCATGCAGTGCGGGTTCCCGAAGGACAACATCGCTATTTGGGACGCCACCAGCACCCAGGGCCTGGAAGAGGCGGGGCAGGTCATCCAGCAGGCCACCGAGAACTTCATGATGGGCCGCGCCAAGGGCATCCGGGGATCGCGAGCCGTGTTCTCCACGGGCGCGGAGGCGGTCAACAAGGACACCATCGAGGCAGCCGGCCTCACTCCGGTGAACCCGTCGGAGTACCAGCTGATTCCGGTGGCTCGCGCGGCGGCGATACGGGACTGGGTCATCGAGTGCGGGCACACTTACCGTACCGGCTGTGCGTTTTACCAGCTGAGCAAGTCGGAGAAGATTCAGGCCCGGAAGCAGATAGCGGTGCTGGAGAAGAAGACGGACCGGGTGTACACGGGGCCGGAGGCCCGGTCCCTGCTGGGTCTGCCGGATACGGAAGTCCGCGTCAACCCCGACCGCAACGACGACTTCACCATCTTCGTGCAGAGCACCAGCGTGAACCGGAAGCTCGTACCGCACACGCGGCTGCTGCTCATGCTCTGAGCCATCGGATTTCCAGGAGGTCTTGGAAGCCTCGGAGGTCTTGGAGGTCCCGCCGGCCCGGCTGGCGGGGCCGGCGCGAGTCGTTCTTTGGAGTGATGAAGATCGATGAGTGATCTTTTAGTGTCGGGCGTATGGAAGCAGGTGACGGCAAGTGGCCCAGGTGGGGCGCTGATGCCGGGCTGGTCGCGCTGATTTTTCTGCCGCCGCTGCTCTCGCAGCCGTATGTGGACACGTCAGGAGTGGCCTGGTCGTCGCTCATCGGTTTCGAGGCGGTGGCCGTGGTGCTCGTGGTGCCGCGACGACGGCTGCCGGTCACGGCGTTCGTGACGGGCTTGGCCGCGCTCGTGGTGGCGCTGGTGGGCAGCGCGGGACAGGACGCCAAACTGACCCCGCTGGTCTTCCTGCCGCTCGCCGTGCTGCTCTACAACCTGGGCTGCTACTGCACGAGCTGGGTACGCACCGTGCCGGCGATGCTCGGTGGCGGTGCGCTGATCCTGTCCGGCCTGTGGGTGAACCGGATGACCGTCGGCGCCAGTGAGTTCCAGGGCGGTCTGGACATCCTCGCTTCCCTGGCCCCGATGCCGCTGGTGTGGGTGATGGGTTTCGCCGCGCGTACCCGGCGTGTGCTGCTCGCGGCGGCCGAGCAGCGGGTGGCCGACGCGGACCGTACGCAGCGTCTGCAGGCAGCGCAGGCCACTCAGCGGGAGCGGGCCCGGATCGCCCGCGAGATGCACGACGTGGTCGCGCACTCGCTCACCCTGCTCGTCGTGCACGCGGAAACCCTGCGCGCCCGTGGTGACGAGCTGCCCGGCTGGGCCCGTACCCAGATCGACGGGCTGGCAGCGGCGGGCCGGCAGACCGGTGGTGAGCTGCGCGACCTGCTGCGGATGCTGCGCGACCCCGCGGAAGCGGCTCCGCTCCAGCCAATGCCGGGGCTCGGGGAGTTGGGCGCGTTGCTGGGCAGCCATCGTGCCGCGGGAGGATCGGTCGAGGTGAAAGTGGGGACGGAGTTGGCGTCGTTGCCGGGTCCGGTGCAGTTGGCGGGGTATCGCATCGTGCAGGAATCGTTGGCCAACGCCCGGCGCCACGCGCCCGGGGCGCCGGTTCGGCTCACCGTAGGCGGCGCCGCCGGACGGCTGCGCTTCGAGGTGGTGAACGGCCGCGGGGCACGGCGCGGCACAGCGGGCGCGGGGGTCGGGCTCGGTCTGGTCAGCATGCGGGAACGGGTGGACGCGCTGGGCGGCGAACTCACCGCCGGCCCGACCGGCGACGGCGGATTCCGTGTCGTGGCCACGATGCCGCTGGAGACCGCCGATGTCTGAGCGGATCAGCGTGCTCATGGTGGACGACGAGCCGGTCATCCGCGCCGGCCTGAGCGCGATCCTGGACAGTCAGGCCGATCTCACCGTGGTCGGCACCGCGGGCGACGGAGAGGAGGCCGTCGAGGCGTGCGCGCGGCTGAGGCCGCACGTACTGCTGCTGGATGTCCGTATGCCCCGGCGGGACGGGCTGTGGGCGCTGGCCGAGCTGGGCCGTCGGCGTCTGCTCGGTCCGGGGCGGAGCCAGGCGCTCATGCTGACGACGTTCGATCTGGACGAGTACGTCGACGAGGCACTGGCCGCCGGGGCGGCCGGGTTCCTGCTGAAGAACAGTTCGTACGAGGAGCTGACCGGGGCGGTACGGGCCGCCGCGGCCGGGCACAGTGCGCTGAGTCCGGCGGTGACCCGGCGGATCATCGAGGGGCATCTGAGCACCAGGCGTCCGCCGGACGGCCATGAGCTGGCCCGGCTGAGCGAGCTCACCGAGCGGGAACGCGACGTGCTGCGGCTGGTCGGAGGCGGGCTGAGCAATGCCGAGATAGCGGACCGGCTCGTGGTGAGCCTGCACACGGTGAAGACGCACGTCAGCCGGATGCTGGCGAAGACCGGCTGCCAGAGCCGGGCCCAGGCGGCGGTGCTGGCCAGGAACACGCTGTCCTGACCTCCCATGTCCTGACTTCCCATGTCCTGACTTCCCGTGCCCTGACCTTTCGTGCAGCGAACGGGACACCGGGCTCCCGTACACACGCCGGTGTCACTCCTCCGGCGTGTCACTCCTCCGAGTGACACGGGGCCCGGAGGAGGCCCGCCAACGAGCGATGTGGCGAGTGGCGGTCCCTGGCTGAATGGCTGGTGTGCGGCGGGCCCGCCGTGAAACCCCGTAGTGGGAAGAATCCCGGCCCTCGACGCACGAAGCCACTTGTCATGCGCCGAAGGGAACCACCATGTCCGCACTCACATCATCTCGCCGCCTGATCCTCCGCGGGGCGCTGACGGTGGCCTTGGTGACCGGTATGAGCGGGACGCTCACGGCCTGCTTGGAAGCGGATTCGGACGCGGGCGCGGGCGCGGGTGCGGCGAAGACGTCGGTCAAGCAGGAGGGGGCGGGGGCATCGGCCGGCAAGCGGCTGGCCGGCCTCGCGCAGAAGGCGGCGGACCAGGGCTCCTCGGGTGTGATCGTCCGGGTCCTTCACGAGGACGGAGAGCCCGTGGAAATCGCTCGGCAGACAGCCTGGACGAAAGCCGATCACCGCCTCGCCGCCGACGACCAGTTCAGGGTCGGGTCCAACACCAAGACGGTCACCGCGACCCTCGTCCTGCGGCTGGTCGCCGAGGGGAAGGCCGGTCTGGACGACACGGTGGAGAAGTGGCTGCCCGGTCTCGTGAAGGGCGGTAAGGGCATCACCGTGCGGATGCTGCTCAACCACACCAGCGGGCTGGGCGACTTCCTGCTGACGCCGGAATTCCTGCCTTCCCTCACGGGGCAGAAGCAGCGCGCCTGGCGAGCAAAGGACCTCCTCGCCATCACTCCCCAGCAGGACCCGCCGGCCGCGCCCGGCGAGAAGTACTCCTACAGCAACGCCAACTACGCGGCCCTCGGGCTGATCCTCGAAAAGGTCACGGGCAAGGGCCTCGCCGAGCTGATCGAGCAGCGGATCACCAAGCCGCTGGGCATGAAGGACTCCTTCCTGGCCACGGATGCCCGCTGGAGCACCGGCAAGCAGCACGTAACCGGATACGAGCCGGACACCGAACGCCTCGGAAAACTCCTGGCCCCGACCGTGGACCTGCCCGAAGGCGTCGGGTTTGCCGGCCCCGAACGCCCCAAGGGCAACATCGACACCAGCGGTATCGATCCGAGCTGGTCCGGTGCGGCCGGCGGCATGGTCTCCACCGCACAGGACTGGCAGCGGTTCCTGACCGCGCTGATGTCCGGCAAGCTCCTGCCCAAGGCCCAGATGGAGCAGATGCGCACCACCGTTCCCGCCCCCGAGGAAGGCGGGGGCTACGGACTGGGCCTGATGAAGGTGAACACCCCCTGCGGCACCGTCTGGGGCCACACCGGCGGTCTGCCCGGCTATTCCAGCGAGTTCTACACCGACGCAAGCGGTCGCCGGAGCGTCGCGGTCCTGACAAGCACGAACTTCGCCATCAAGGAAAAGGCGGCCGCGACCGCCAACAAGACCCTTGTCAACGAGGCGGCCTGCACCATGCTGGGCAAGTCGCTGCCCTCCGCGAATCCGGCCAAGTGATGGGCGTCGCCGCCTTCGACTGGGCCGAAGGCGGCGATCCGGGCCACTTCCACACCTGAGCCGTACTTGTCGGCTCGGGGGGGAAGGCGGCTGATGCGGTCAGCCGATGGGGTTGAAGAAGGCGGCGGGTGGGGGCGAAGCGTACGGCAACGGGCGGCTCGGACAGTGGCGTTGGAGATCATTTCGGGCCCCGGGGCCGGGCGGTGCCGTTGTTCCTCCCTCCAGGGTCGAGGCCGGGTGGAGCGCAGTCCGGCCGGGCAGCCAGACACGGTCAGACAGTCGAAGAACGATCCGAAAGTCGCTGTTCGATAGATCACAGAGAAACCTGCCATAAGCTGGGCAACTGCACCTTTCGCCCCACCTTGCCCACTGCCGTCACACACGCGACCCCTCACACGGGTCGATTTTCCGTTGCCACCCCCCTTTATCCCGGTCATACGATCCGATGGTTTCGCCCTATGGGCGCGCTGCTCACGCGCGGCGCATCGCTTTCTCTCTGACCAGGAAAAGGCTCCAGTGAACCTTCGCCGTACCCTCGCGACCGCCATCGTCGCTGTCGCCACGCCCACCGCCCTGCTCGCCGCGGGCCCCACGGCCCTGGCCGACGCCATGCCGGCGGCGCAGCCGCAGCACAAGCAGACCTCCGCGGAGCTCAAGAAGGCCGCCGCCGAAGCGGAGCAGGCGTACAAGGACGCGGTGGCGGCCAAGGCGGCCTCGTGGCAGAAGCTGGAGGACACGCTGGCCGCCCAGGACTCGCCCAGCCACCCGCTCAGGATTGCCTCCGCGGCCGCGGACAAAGCCTTCGAGGCTGCCGACGCCGACAAGGTGACCGCGGACAAGGCCGTCGCGGACGCCAAGGCCAAGCTGGCGGCGGCCACGGACGAGGCCGGCAAGGCCACGGCACAGAAGGCCCTGGACACGGCCGAGGCCGCCGCCGGGAAGGCCGCCCAGGCCAAGGCCGAAGCGGAGACCAAGCGCGCGGCGGCCATCAAGGCGAGGAAGGATGCTCGGGTCAAGGCGGTACAGGAGTACAGCAAGGCTCAGAATGCTCCGGAGGAGGCCCTCAAGGTCAAGAACGCGGCCGACAAGGCGCTCGCCGCCGCCAGGCAGTGCGTTGACGTGCCGGGCCTGACCGTACTCACCAACGGCCTGCCCTCGAAGGTCGTGATGGGAACCACCGTCGACTTCTCGTTCACGGTGGCCAACGGGACCGACCGCACCCTGGACGTGACTCCGCTGGTCTTCTTCCATCTGGGCGCCAAGAACCCGTACCAGCACTTCATGAAGGTGCAGTGGTCCGACGGCACCGAATGGAAGGAGCTGGACTCGCGGAACCATTCCTCCACCGCACCCGTCAAGGCCATGAAGCCCGGTGCACGCACCGACGTGAAGATGCGTATGACGATCGAGAAGGGCGCTCCCGCGAAGGACGGCCTCGCCCTGTTCGCGGGGAACGCTTCCGACCAGTACAACGACTGCGTGCTCGGCCCCATGAAGCGGTACGACTTCGAGGTGCTCGCCGCCGACAGCAAGCCCGGCAAGGTCGACGACGCCAAGCCCGGCAAGGTCGACGAAAAGGACCGGCCCAAGCCCGGAAAGTCTGCGCAGGGCGGCAGCTCCGCCAAGCCGGTGGCGTCCGGCCCCGCCGCCAAGGCGACCGCGAAGGACGCCGAGCTCGCCAGCACCGGTACGTCGTCCGCCACCCCGCAGCTGGCCCTCGCCGGCGGTGCCGCCGTGCTGCTCGGCGCCGGGGCGGTCTTCGTCGCACGCCGCCGCGGGAGCAAGGGAACCAACTGACCCGTAGGCACCCGGCCGTACCGTTCGGCACCGTGGAAACGGTTGCCGGGGAGCGGCCGGCCGGGCGCCTGGAGCGTGGTCAGCCGCGCTCGCCCGCGATCATCTCCGCCGCCCGCTCGCCGACCACCATGGAGGGGGCCATCGTGTTGGCGACCGTCACATAACGACTGCCGCCCCCCCATGCCCGTTGCACGGCCGCCGTGTTGAAACGGTGCGGCCGGCCGGGCAGTTCGCCAATGTCACCATAACCGCCTTGATCAACAGCACGGCCCCCGACCACCCGCCACGACGGGACGTGGCATCGGCCACCTGCTACGACGAGACCGACGGGTCTCCTGGTCCTCCGAACAGCAGCTGCCCTGCTGACCTGCCCCGCCTGCTTTCCTGCCGTCTGTTCGGCGGGCCTTGGCTCTCCCTTACTCTCGGCGCATGGTGTTCGATTCTGCTCATTTCGACCTCCAGCCCTACGTCGGCTTCGACATGGACTCCTACGTCCGGCGCACGCACTGCAGCTGGGAGGACGCCGACTGGCAGTCGTTGCTCGTCCAGCGGTTCCACCACGTCCCGGTGGTCGAGAACATGGAGTTGCCGGCCGCGGCGGACCTGCACCTGGTCCTGCCCGTGGCAGGCCGGACCGTGATGGAGACGCGGACCGGTGGCCGGTGGCACCACCGCACCTGGGCGCCGGGCCGGCTCGGCATGGAGGTTCCCGACCAGCCCGTCCTCCGCCGCTACCGCGGGGACGAACCGTTGCGCAGCGTGCAGGTGCACATCCCGCGCGGCACCGTCGAACGGGCCGCGGCCCAACTGGGGTTCAGTGCAGTGGACTACGAGAGCATGGCGGCATCCGTGGCCGCCGGGGATCCGCTGCTCGTGGAGGCGATCCGCGCCGTCGGCTCGGCAGAGGAGACCGGGGACCTGTACGCGGAGGCCGCGGCCGCCTTCCTGGCCGTACACCTGCTCACCCGTCACTCCCGGGCCCCGGGCCGACCGGCGCCTTCGCGGGAGGACACGCGCGTCCGTGCGGCGATCGCGCTGATGCGCGACCGGCTGACGGAACCGCTCACGCTGGCCGACATCGCGGACGAGGTACACCTGAGCGTCTTCCACCTCGTCCGCGTGTTCCGCCGGGCCACGGGAGACACGCCCCACCGTTACCTCATCCACCTGCGCATCGAAGAGGCGAAACGCCTGCTGCGGGACACCGGCTTCACGGTCGCCCAGATAGCGCCGCGCTGCGGATTCGCCAACGCCGGCGCCCTGTCCACGGCATTCCTGCGCCACACCGGTGTCCGTCCCACGGCGTACCGCAATTCCTGACCACTTCGCGGCAATCCTTGGCATGGGCCAGGGTGGCGACCGTACCTAGGGTTTCGTCCATGTCCGGAAACGCGGTGCCACCGTCTGAGATCACGCAATGCGAGCAGATCGAGCCCTATCCCCTTCGCATTCCGCAACGCGAACTGACGACCCTGCGGGCTCGCCTCGACGAGGTGCGGCTCCCCGAGCCCGAAACGGTGCCGGACGCGACGCAGGGCATCGAGCTCGATCGGCTGAAGACATTGCTGCATGCCTGGCGGCTGCACGACTGGCGGGCCACGGAAGAGCGCTGGAACTCGATTCCGCATTACCGCGCCCGTATCGACGGCCTGAACATCGCGTTCTGGCACGTACGCTCGCCCGAGCCCACGGCGCTTCCCCTGGTGCTGACCCACGGCTGGCCGGGCTCGGTGCTCGAATTCGAAACCGTCCTCGGACCGCTCACCGACCCCGTCGCCCATGGCGGTTCCGCCGCCGACGCCTTCGATGTGGTCGTACCGGCGCTGCCCGGGTTCGGTTTCAGCGAGCGCCCGCGCGAGCGCGGCTGGCAGCCCGCCCGTACGGCGCGGGCGTGGGCCGCGTTGATGACCGCGCTCGGCTACGAGCGGTTCGGCGCGCACGGTGGGGACTGGGGCGCGTTCGTCAGCACGGAACTGGCGCGCCAGGTGCCGGAGCGCGTCGCGGGTCTGCACCTGACGATGCCGCTCGCCTCTCCCCTGCCGGCGGACCGGACCGCGCCGAGCCCGGCGGAGCACCGCATGCTGCAGCGGCGCGACACCCATCTCGCGGACGGTTACGGCTTCGGCATGATCATGGCGACGCGCCCGCAGACGCTCGGCTATTCCCTGCTCGACTCCCCCGCCGGCCTGGCGGCGTGGCTCGGCGAGAAGTTCGCCGCCTATTCCGACACCCGGCCGGAGGCCGGTGGCGGGGTGAGCCTGGCACAGCAGGTGGACAACCTCGCCCTGTACTGGCTGACCGGGACCGGCGCCTCCAGCGCCCGCTGGTACTGGGAGGCCATGCGGTGGGTGCCCCGCAGCGCCGAAGAGGAGAACGCGCAAGCGGTGACGACACCCACCGCCTGCTCACTGTTCCCGGCCGAGCCGTGGCCGACCGCCCGGCGCTGGGCCGAGCGCCGCTACCACGATCTCCGCTCGTGGCACGAGATGGACCGCGGCGGCCACTTTCCCGGCCTGGAACAGCCGGAACTGCTGGTCACCGAAATCCGGGCCGCATTCCAGCACGCGCGGAACCCATGGGGCGGTCTCGTGCGGTGATGGCTTCGCTTTCCGGTATTGCCAGGTATTGCCGTGGGTGCGAGGGGCTCCCGTCACGCCCTTGACGTCCTGCATTCCGGCACAGATCCCGAGTCTCGGGGAGCTGCCGAAAACCGGCTGACGCATACGTGGCGACAGCACCGGCATTGGCGCTCGGGGTGCAGACGATCACGCTCGACGAGCCGAGTGCCTGAAGTGCGGCCGCCGCGGCGTTGGCGATCGCCTTGCCGTAGCCGTGACCGCGATGTTCCCGGTGCACGCCCATCGGTTCGAGCAACCCCGGTTGCCCCGGGCCGGCCGACCACACCGTCACCGCCGCCACCGCGCTGCCCTGGTCGTCGTACGCGACCAGGCACCGGGCGTCGGCGTACGGCAATCCGGCCGCCATCGCACGCCAGCTCTCGTCCGTGAACGTCGACCTGTCGAACGATGCCCGCTGTACGGCGGCCCGCACATGTGCCTGCTCCGGCCCGACCACCTCCACCCGTAAGCCCGGGTCCTTCACCGGCTCCGTGAGATCGCGGTGCAGCGGTGTCCACGGTTCGTCTGCGTTCCAGCCGTACTCGGACAGCAGGTCTCGGACCAGTGCCCCCGTCGGCGCTTCGACGCACACCTTCCCCGCCGGCAGTACGCCACGCTCCGGCTCGGTCATGTCCTCGACCAGCTGCTGCGCCAGCTCCTCGTTCCGCTGAGCGTCTGGCGCGATCGTCAGCCGCAACAGCTCGGGGCCTTCCAGTAGCCCCACGGCGAGAATCCGTCCGTTCTGGCTCCAGGTCCGGACCGCCGCGGCCGTCGTCTCCGCACCGAACCGCCAGAACCAGCCCAGGTCCCCCGGATGCAGTCTCATCGGCGCCCCGTCGTACTGCCACCTCCGCAGCACGCCCACAATCTCGCTCAGCCCGCCAACTCCCGGCTTGCTCAACACCATGGCCACGCCCCGATCCCACACCACCGGGCCGACCGGCCGCACCCGGGTTTCGGCTCGGTATGAGCCGACGTACCGGCAGCCCGTGCGGAGTTGAGCCCGCTGCACATGATCTGACGACCCCCAAGGCCGGCCCCGCGCTGCCGGGCACCCGGACCGTGCACGATGCGTACCGCGGAACGGTGACGGGACCGGTAGACCTGGCTGTCCCCCACCTTCACGCTCAAGCGCTGAGCCGTCGATCGCCTGCCTACGCGGCGTCCGCCGGGAGCTCGACGGGGTACTCCGCGCCGAAGTCGGCGGAGACGGAGACGGCCCGCCAGGCCTCGGCCTCGGCGGTCTGCTGCCGCGAGTGGTCGAGCGCCATCCGGGCCGCGGTCGCGCCCAGGGGCAGGTGGGTGGGGATGTGGTCGCGCTTGACCACACGTACGAGGATGTGCGCGGCGCGGTCCGGGTCGCCGGCGGTTCGGCTGCCGCGTACCCGGTCGGTGAAGGCGCCGACGGTCGGACCGTACTCCGGCGGGATGTCCTGGATGTCCGTGGAGGCGCCCGCCCAGTCGGTGGCGAAGCCGCTGGGCTCGACGACCAGGTAGCGGATGCCGAACGGCGCGGTCTCGGTGGCGAGTACGCGGGTGAGACCGTCGATGGCGAACTTGGCCGCCTGGTACGAGCCCAGGCCGGCGCTGCCGCCCACCCGGCCGCCGATGGAAGAGAACTGGACGACGATACCGCCGCCCTGCGCCTTCAGGAGGGGCAGCGCCGCTTTGGAGACGTTGTACACGCCCCAGAAGTTCGTCTCGAACTGGCGGCGGAAGTCATCCTCCGGAGCCGTTTCGACCGGAGCGACATTCGCATAGCCGGCGTTGTTGACCAGCACATCGATGCGGCCGAAGCGGTCGCGGGCAGCGTCGAGGGCGGCCGACGCCGCGGCGGCGTCGGTCACGTCCAGCGCGACCGGGAGAACGTTGTCGCCGTACTGCTCGACCAGGTCGGCCAGCCGTTCCGGCTTGCGCGCGGTGGCGACGACCTGGTCACCCGCCTCCAGGGCGGCGAGCGCGAGGGAGCGGCCGAAGCCGCGGGACGAACCGGTGATGAACCACGTCTGGTGTGCCATACGCATAGCGAAACACGGTTGCGTTAATAACGCAACCTGGTTGCGCTAGGATGCCCGTATGGCGAGCAGCAGTCAGCCCACCCGAGCCCGGAGCCCCGAGGCCAAGCGCGCCCGCGAGGCCGCGATCCTCGCCGCGGCGGCCCGCCTGGCCTCGGCGAACGGCATCCGATCGGTGACGTTGACCGACATCGCCGCCGAGGTCGGCATGCACAAGTCGGCGATGCTCCGCTACTTCGAGACCCGCGAAGAGATCTACTTGCGCCTGGCTGACGCCGGGTGGGTCGAGTGGTCGCAGGCGGTCCGCGAGCAGCTCGCCGACGCCTCACCCGGTACGGACGGCGAGGACTCCGCCGACACCGCCGACGGCGCGGCCGCGGATCCCCGCCCGCACGCGGTACGCGCCGTACACGAGGTCGCCGGCCTGCTGGCCGAATCGCTGGTGGCGCGGCCCCTGTTCTGCGACCTGCTCGCCCACACACCGATGAACCTGGAACGCAACGTCTCGCTAAAGAGCGTCCGGTCCTTCAAGCTGACCGCCATCGCCGAGGTCGCGGCCGTGGGCGAGGCCCTGCGCCGGGTGGTCACACTGAGCCCGGCGCAGGCCGGCAACGTCGTCGCCACAGCCACGGCGATGGCCGGAGCGCTGTGGCAGATGGCCGCCCCGGGAACCGAACTGCGCCGCCTCTACGAGTCGGACCCGTCTCTCGCCCACGCCGTCGTCGACGTCGCTCCCCGGCTGACCGACATTCTGAGCGCGCTGCTTCGAGGCTACGCCGGCGGCGTAGCCGAGTAGGCGCGCGGTCAGCCGCGAACAGTCGCGAGGAAGTCCTGCAGGGCTGCCGCAACGGCGCCCGGGGCTTCCACGGGCAGCAGGTGGCCGACGTCAGGGACGGTCGTCAAGGTTGCGTGCGGAATGTGGGGCAGGAGGTGGTCTCGCAGGACCTGCGGCGGCTCCACCACGTCGTTCTCCGCGGCCAGCACGACCACCGGCACCTCGATGTCCCGTGCCGCGCGCGTGATGTCCTGCGCGATCCCGCGCAGGGGCCATTCGCGCCGGGCCTCGGCACCGCTGGCGAGGCTGTCCCGTATCGCGGTGGCCCGTACCGTCCGGGGCAGCGGTGTGGCGGTCAGGACGTGGTCGAGGGCGTGCCGCACCGTCTCGGGTGAGTCGTAGGCGTGTGACAGGCCCTGCCGGTACTCCTCGGTCACCGTGGCGGGCGGCTGCGGCGGCGCGGGCGCGACGAGCACCAGGCCGGCCAGTCCGGCGGGCCTGCAGGCCGCGAGGAGCTGGCTGACCTTGCCGCCCATCGAATGGCCGACGAGGACGAACGGTCCGGGTACGCCGGCCTCGACCACCCGGGCCAGATCGTCGGCGAGCCGGTCGAGGTGGCAGGGGCCGGGCAGCGCCTGGGAGGTGCCCCAGCCGCGCTGGTCGAAGCGGACCGTCGCCTGCCCGGGCGGCAAGTGGCCGATCACTCCGTTCCAGGTGTCGGCGGAGCCGCCCCAGTAGTGGACGAAGACCAGCGTCGGCCCGAGGTGCCCCCCTGCTCGCATGTCGAGCGATCCGCCCGGCACGGCAAGGCTGGTTGTTGTTTCCGTCACGTTCGCGCCTTTCTGTCGGCTGCGGAAAGCGGCTGCCGTCGCTCTTCCGAAGCTGCTAACCGGTAACCTGACCTGCTCGTCAGGCTCAGCTCCGACAGTAGGAGCGGAAGCGTTCACCCCATGGTGGAAAGGAACACGTTCGTTGTGGAAAGCGGACACGATGCCGTACGGCAACTGCGCTACCTGCCTGCCGTCGGTGCGGCGTACGGGGTGGAGGTCCTCGATTTCGCCAAGCTGCGTGCGATGGACGTCCACCGCCGTCGCACCCAGCCGCAACGCCCCGACTTCCACGTGTTCGCTCTGGTCGCCGCCGGAACCGGCGCCCACGAAGCGGACTTCCACGGCTACCGGCTGCGGAGCGGCAGCGCCGTGTGGATACGGCCGGGCATGGTGCACCGCTGGAGCGACATCGACACCTGCGACGGCCCCCTGATCCTGTTCCGGCCCGGATTCCTCCCCGACTCCCCCGGCTTCACGGTGTCGGAGGTCACCACGCCGACGTGCTGGCACCTTGACCAGCAGCGCCTGTCACTCGCCCTGCTCGCCGCCGAACATCTCGGCCGCGAGCACAGCGCCGTAGCGCACACACCGCGCCTGGCCTCGCCCGCGCTGCTCTCGCACCTGCTGGCGGCTCTGATGCTGCGCGCCCTTCCCGACACCCCGGCTCCGGCCGACGCGAGACGGTCCGGCAGTCGGCACACCGATGTGTTCCGCACCTACCGGGCCACCGTCGAAGAGCACTTCACCGACTGGCACCACGTGGCCGATTACGCCCAGGCACTCGGCTACGACGTACGCACCCTCACCCGGGCGACGCGGGCCGCCACCGGCACCAGCGCCAAGACCTTTCTCGACCAGCGCATCCTGCTCGAAGCCAAGAGGCTGCTCGCCCACACCGACCTGCCGGTCAGCAGCTGCGCCCGACGCCTCGGCTTCCGGGACGCGGGCAACTTCACCACGTTCTTCAAGCGCCAGGCCGACATGCCTCCCGCCGGCTGGCGCGCCGCCTACAGCGCCGTCAGCGCGCCCAGGCCTGACACCTAGAGCCCGCGACACGCTGCGCAGGCTCACCTCGTGGCGAGCGTCACAGCGTTTTCTCGTCTTGCGTGTCGACCGAACGTCGCCCGCGGGGCGTATGGCAGATGAAGCGAGAGAGATCCGGGAGTGGCTGTTGACCGTCGAGGAGTTCGAAGAGTTCTACGCCCAGACGGTCGCGCGGCTCACAGGACAGTTGTACGTGATGCTCGGCGACCTGCATGAGGCGCAGGACGTGGTGCAGGAGGCGTTCGTCAGGGGGTGGAACCGGCGTCGGCAGCTCGACCGGAACGGGCAGCCGGAGGCGTGGATCCGCACGGTCGCCTGGCGGCTGGCGGTCAGCCGGTGGCGACGCCTGCGCCGCAGCGCCGACGCATGGAAGCGCAGCGGTGCCCCACCCCATGTCGAGGGGCCGGAGCCGGCGCAGATCGCGCTGGTCGAAGCGCTGCGTGAGCTGCCGGTCCAACAGCGCCGCACGCTCACCCTGCACTACCTGTGCGACCTGTCCGTCGAACAGATCACGGGCGAGACGGGGCTGTCGGCCAGCACCGTCAAGACCCACCTGAGCCGTGGCCGCAAGGCACTCGCTGTCCGTCTGCACGACCCGCGCATCGAGGAGGCGCCCGGTGTCTGAACCTCAGGACCCGATGCGGTCCCTGTTCCAGCAAGCGGCCGATGCCGGGCGGGACGCCACCGTGGCCGCGCCGGTCGCCGAGATCGCCTCGCGCGGGCGGCGGGCGCGCCGGCGACGTGTCACCGCGCTGGTGGCGGTGGCGTGCCTGGTCTTCGGTGGCGGTGCCGCCACCACTGCCGCTCTGCTCTCCCGTACACCGGCCCCTGTGGGCCCGGCCGGCAAGCCGTCCCCCAACAGGCCGGCTCCGGACCGGCTGCCGTCCCCCTTGTCCACCGCGCCGGGCTCCTCCTCCACTCCCTCTCCCGACTCCGCCTCCTCCCCTCCGGAGTCCTCCGCCCCTCCCCCTCCGGAGTCCACGGTGAACACCTCTCGCCCGGACGCCACGCAAGGTACGGCCACCGAACCGCCCTGAGCCGGCCGGATTCCGTGACCCGGCGGACCGCCACCGGGTGGTCAGGCCTGCCCATCCACGCCCTCAAGGAGCCCTTTTGCCCCCCTCACCCACCGATGCGCGCGAGCACTCCCCCGCCCGCATCCCGGAAACGCCCCGGCATCTTCCACAGCGCCCGAGATCCCCCGCCCGGACCGGCCGCGCGCGATGGGGACTGCGCGGCCGTGCGACCTGGCGCCCCAGCCCCGCGGACCGGGATGTCCTGTGGCTGTATCTGTCGACGCGAATAGGGATGTGGCTGACGGCTTACTGCGCCCGGTGGCTGTTCCCCTCCGACCCCGCCACCCAGGACCCCGGCCCGTCCCTCGCGCCGTTCCAGCACTGGGACTGGGACCACTTCCTGCACATCGCCCAGCAGGGCTACTTCCCCGGGCAGGCCGGGCCGTGGACGCCCGACTGGGACAACCGGGAAGCCTTCTTCCCCGGCTTCCCCCTCGTGCTGCGGGCGGCCCACGTCCTCATACCGGACTGGGCGCTGGCCGGGCTGTCGGTCTCCCTCGTCTCCGGAGCCGTCGCCGTACTGGCCCTGGCCCGGATCACCCGGCACTACCTGTACGACGCCTCGGCGGGCCGCCGCACCGTCCTGTTCTTCCTGCTCTCCCCGTGCGCCGTTTTCCTGGCCGTCGGCTACACCGAGGCCCTTTTCCTGGCCCTGGCACTGCCCGCCTGGCTCGCGGCCCAACGTCACAAGTGGCCCCTGGCCATGACACTGACCGCCGCGGCCACCGCCGTACGCGTCAGCGGACTCTTCCTGGCAGCGGCTCTGGCCACCCACTTCCTGCTCACCCTCCGCAGCACCCGCAACCTGCGCCCGTTGCCCTGGCTGGCCCTGCCCGCACTGCCCCTCGCCCTCTACAGCTGGTATCTCCAGGCCCACACCGGCGACTGGATGGCCTGGAAACATGCCCAAGAGCGGGGCTGGTACCGCACCTTCCACACGCCCTGGGAAGCCTGGATCAACACCTGGAACAACGCCTTCGACCACGCCCAGAGCACCGGTTACGCCCTCATGTTCCAGGCCGAACTGGCTGCCATGGTCGTCGGTGTGGCGCTGCTCGTCGTACTGGCGCGCAAACGCCGCTGGCCCGAGACCGTTTACGTCGCCCTCAGCCTGTGTGCCCTGGGAACTTCGTACTGGTACGTCTCCATCCCTCGCGCCGCCCTCCTGTGGTGGCCTCTGTGGGTCATCCTGGCCGCCTGGAGCCTGCGCAGTCCCCGGTTCAAGACGGCGTACCTCTGCATGGCCGCGCCCTTGAGCACCGTGTTCGCCCTGACGTTCCTCACGGGACGGTGGACGGGGTGACCGACGGCTCGCACCTCGGCCCCCCAGCGGGGCCGGCCGGGTGTGGGACACCTGGGGAAACGGCGGTCTGGCTGCCGTAGCGAGAGCGATCGAGGCTGGAGGCCGAGCGGGCCCGGCAACCCGGGCACGCATCGCCCCCACTCGACGCGCGGAAGGCACCTCCCGTGAAAGCCAACGACACCACCAGCGCCGCCGTTCTCGAACAGCTCCGGCGTCGCCCCGCCCGCCGGCGGCGCATCCTGTTCACCGGAGCGACCCTCGTCACCATGGCCCCCGGCCTGGGCGTCATCGACCGCGGCGACCTCCTTGTCGACGGCGACACGATCACCGCCGTGGGGCCCGGCCTCAGCGCCGACGACGCCGTGACCGTCGACGCCGTCGGCACGATCCTCACCCCCGGCTTCGTCGACACCCACCGGCACGCCTGGCAGGCCCAACTGCGCAGGATCATGCCGGACGTCGACGACCTCGGCGGCTACGTCACGGCCACCCTCGCCGGCCACGCCCTGGTGTACCGGCCCGAGGACATGTACATCGGCACCAGGCTGGCCGCCCTGACCTCGATCGACAGCGGCATGACGACCCTGCTCGACTTCTCCCACAACTCCCGCACCCGGGAGCATTCCGACGCCGCCGTCGAAGCCCTCCGCGACACCGGCATTCGCGGCGTGCACGCCTCCATGGGCCCGCACTTCGGTGCCTGGGACCGGCAGTGGCCCGGCGACCTGGCCCGTCTCAAGGACCGGTACTTCAGCAGCGACGACCAGCTGCTGACCCTGCGCCTGGCGGCGCTGGCCACCGACGAGATCGCCGGACCGGCACTCGCCTACGGGCCGGACCTCGCCCGTGTGGCGGCCGACCTGGACATCGGGGTGAGCCTGGACGCCGTCTTCGGCGCTTCCTCCTCCGAGGCGGTTCTGCGCTGGGCCGGGGACGGCGTCCTCGGCCCCGACGTCACCCTCATTCACGCCACCGGCCTGACCGGCGAGGCGTGGAAGGCCATGGGAGACACCGGCACCACCGTGGCACTCGCTCCCACCTCCGACGCGCAGATCGGTCTGGAGACCGCGGTCCCCGCGGTCGACGAGGCCCTGTCCGTCGGTATTCGCCCCGGTCTGAGCATCGATGTCGAAGTGGCCCTGGCCAGCGACATGTTCACGCAGATGCGTGCATTGCACGCCATTCAGCGGATGCGCGCGGCCAACGCCGCCCACGGCACCGGCCGGCAGCCGTCCTCCCGCATCACCACCCACGACGTCCTGGATTTCGCCACCCTCCAGGGCGCCCGCACCAACGGCCTGGCCGCTGTCACCGGCTCACTCACCCCGGGACGGAAGGCCGACCTGCTGGTCATCCAGGCCGAGGCCCTCAACACCATGCCGCTCAACGATCCGATCGGCACCGTCGTGCTGGGCTCCGACGCCCGCAACATCAGCGCAGTCCTCGTGAACGGCGAGCCCCGCAAGTGGAACGGCCACGTCCTCGACGTCGACCTGCCGGCCCTGCGCCGGGAGGTCCACGCCTCACGCGAGTACGTGCTGAATGCCTCGGCTGCCTGAGTAGCGCCCTCCCCGTCGACCTGGGATACGTCCGAAACGGAGTCTGAGCGGGCAGTGGAGTCGAGGAGAGCGGCGGGCCGCTCCGCCGTCATCGCTGCGCGGTGGGCCGAACCACGATCTCGTTCACGTCGACCTGTTCCGGCTGGGTGACGGCGTACACGATGGCATCCGCGATCGTCGCTGGGTCGAGGGCCATGGCGTCGCGGCGGGCCAGCAGCGCGGCGCGGGCGTCGGGGTCGGCGACCGCGTTGACGAAGTCGGTGTGGACGAAGCCCGGGGAGACGATGGTGACGCGCAGATCGTCGACCTCCTGCCGCAGTCCTTCGCAGACGGTGCGTACGGCTGTCTTCGTCGCGGAGTAGACCGCCTGTCCGGGGACGGTGCGGTACGCGGCGGTGGACGCCACCGTGACGAAGTGCCCGGCCCCCTGACGGCGGAAGATCGGCAGCGCGGCGGCGATGCCGTGCAGCACACCGCGCAGATTGACGTCGATCATGTCGTCCCATGCGTCGACGCACAGGTCCTCCAGCGGGGAGATCGGCCCGATGCCGGCGTTGTTGACCAGCACGTCGAGCCGGCCGAACTCGGTGACCGCCGCGTCGAGGAGACGGACGAGGTCCGCACGCCGACGTACGTCGGCCGGCACGCCGACGGCGCGGCCACCGCTTTCCCCGATCTCAGCGGCGAGTTGCCCGACGCGATCGGCGCGCCGGGCACCGAGGACGACCGTCGCCCCGCGCTGCGCCAGGGCGAGCGCGGTGGCCCGGCCTATTCCGCTGCTGGCGCCGGTGATGGCGATGACCTTGTCGAGGGTTTGGGTCGTGTCCGTGTGTGTCATGGGTGTGGTTTTCCTCGGTTTCGGTTGTCTCGTCGGCCGCGGGCCGGTCCTGCGGGAGTCCGGCGTCGGGAGAGCCCGGCGCCCGTCGGTGCCGGAAAGCGAGCGGAGTCGCCTGCCCGAGGAAAGTCTGCGATAGCTTCAGCCTGGTATACAGAGCCTGTTTATTCTGGAACCGGAAGTGCCATTCACCATGCAGCAACGGCAGGACCAACGCGACGAGCTGGGAGCTTTCCTCCGCAGCCGCAGAGAGCGAATCACCCCCGACCAGGTGGGGCTGCCGGTCACCGGCCGTCGCCGGACGCCGGGGCTGCGCCGGGAGGAACTCGCGCTGCTCGCCGGGATCAGCGCCACCTGGTACACCTACCTTGAGCAGGGCCGGGACATCCGCACCTCGGACCAAGTGCTCGGCGCGCTCGCCTCGGTGCTGCGGCTCGATCCGCACGAGCGCGATCACCTCTTCCGGCTCGCCGGTCGGACTCCCGGGCCCAGGCCCGTAGCACCTGAACCGCTCGCCCCCGAAGTGGCGGCCGTGCCGCTGCTGCTCCAGCCGCAGCCGGCCTACATCATCGGCAGCGACTACGACGTGCTCAGCCACAACCAGGCGGCCGCCGAACTGTTCCCGAACCTCACCGCGGCCGCGGGCCGGCCGGCGAACTTCGTCCGCTGGATGTTCCTCGACCCGGCGGCGCGGGACCACGTGGTCGACTGGGAGACGGAAGCCCGCGGCCTGCTCGCCCGGTTGCGGACACTGGCCGGGCGCAGTCCGGGCGATCCCCGGTACCCGCGGCTGATCGACGAACTGAAGGCGGGCAGCTCGTACGTGCGTGCCTGGTGGCCGCGGTACGACGTGCAAGTCCAGCGCGGCGGACGAAAACGGCTGCGGCGCCGGGGAGGCGAGGTGGTCGAGTATGTCTACACCGCGTTCCACCTGGCCGAACGGCCGGACTTGACGCTGGTGATCTATACGGAAGGCGGGGCGCGGACGGGCTGAGGTCCGCGCATGCCTCAGCCCGTGATGCGGGCCCGGGAGTCACTCGTCCCGCAGGTGTGCCAGGACCGCGAGCACCCGGCGGTTGCCGTCGTCGGGCGAGAGTCCCAGCTTGGCGAAGATGTTGCCGATGTGCTTGGCCACCGCCCCGTCGCTGATGTGCAGAGCGTCCCGCACCATCGCGTTGGAACAGCCCTGCGCCATCAGTCCCAGCACCTCTTGTTCGCGGGCGGACAGCAGTTGGTTCCGGTGGCGCCGGTCGTGTTCCCTCAGCATGTGCTGGACCACTTGGGGGTCGATCACCATGGCTCCGGCCGCGACGCGCTCGACGGCCTGGGCGAATTCACTGACGTCACCGATGCGGTCCTTGAGCAGGTAGCCCAGCCCGGCCCGGCTCTGGCGAAGGGGCGCCCTGCCGGGGGTGAAGAGCTCCTTGGCGTACGCGTTGGCGACGTACTGGGAGAGCACCAGGACCGGCAGATCCGGGTCGTTCTTGCGCAGCTGTGTCGTGGCGCGCAGTCCGTCGTCACCGTGCCCCGGGGGCATCCGTACGTCGGTGACGACGATGTCCGGCGAGCAGTCCCGTACCGCCGTGATCAAAGAGTCGGCGTCCCCGACCGCGCGGACGACCTGGTGGCCGAACTTGTGCAGCAGCTCGACGATCCCTTCGCGGACGAGAGCCGAGTCCTCGGCGAGGACGATACGGAGTGACTGTTCCGGCACGGAATCTCCAGGCTGAGGGCGGTGGGACCGCCGGCGGGGCTGTTCAGCACCAGTCTTCCATCGACCACCGCGACCCGGTCGGCCAAGCCCTGGAGTCCGCCGCCCTCGCGCAGTGCGGCGCCTCCGACGCCGTCGTCGGCGACCGTGACGGACAGCCGGTCGTTCGTCAGCCGGCCGTGCACCGTGGCGGACGCGGCACCGCTGTGCTTGACGACGTTGGTGAGCGCCTCGCTGATGAAGAAGTAGGCGGTGGCCTCGATCTGCGGGGGCAGGCGCCCGGCCAGCTCCACGTCGACGGCCACCGGTACCCGGCAGCGCACCGCGACCTCGGACACCGCGGCGGCGATGCCGTGGTCGGTGAGTACCTGTGGGTGGATGCCGCGGACCAGGTCGCGCAGTTCGTCCAGTGCCTGCTTCGCCTCGCGCCGGGCCCGGGACACGAGTTCGCCGCCCTTGCCGGCTGCCGGGCCCGCGGCGCCGAGTTCCATCTCGGCCAGGCCCAGGGCCATCACCAGGGCCACCAGGTGCTGCTGTGCGCCGTCGTGCAGATCCCGCTCGATACGGCGCCGCTCGGCCTGGAAGGCGTCGGCCATCCGGGCTCGCGAGCGGGTCAGTTCCACGACCCGGTCGGTCCGCTCGGCCTCATGGGGGACCAGCATCAGCCGGACGAACCAGGCTTGCGCGGCAGCCGCCGCGCCCAGGACGTACGCGGCCACCGGCAGCGCGGCGATCCCGAGGCCGGTGAACAGCAGCGCCTCCGGCTGTGCCGAGGTGACGGCGGCCTGGACCGGGAAGACGATCACCACGGTCACCAGCCCGGCCATGGTCACCAAGACCAGGTCCACGACGGAGAGCAGCACCGCGAACACCATGGCGAAGCCGAACTCCCGCCACGTCACGCTCTCCTGCAGCCGGGTGTGCAGCCACGGCCACAGCCCCGGCCGGGTGACGGCGCGGTGCGGGGTGGCCGGCAGGTCCGCGTACGGGCCTTCCAGCAACCGCAGCCGGCGCCGCTCCAGCGCGGCCAGCGGGATACCGAGGAGGACGGAGCCCGTCAGTACGACCAGCCCGATCCCCACCACCGACAGCAGCAGTCCGCACACCACCACGCCTCCCAGCACGAGCAGGGAGAGCAGCCCGAGAACGCCGGAGGAGGCGAGGTAGGCGAACGATCTCCAGGGCGTGGCGGAGGTGAGGTAGCTGACCGGGTTCCGGGTGACGGCCCGCCAGGTGGGAGAGGAGGTCATTCGGCTTACAGTAAGGCTCTGCCGGGATGACTCCGTCATGGACGGTGGGCCCGCGTGCGCGTGGCATCGAGGGGGTGGCGGGCTCATCCCACCCCCGTCAGTAGCGGTTTCCGTGTGCCGGCTGCCTCGTCCTCCTCGGAGCATTCATCGGAGTCGGCGGAGCGTAGCCGGAGCAGGGTGGGTATGAGCGTGGCGAGCATGGCGACGGCCAGGCAGCCGGCCAGTATCGCGCCCATCTCCCGCCACGGCACGGGGAATTCGGCGTCTTCGCCGGACTCGGAGAGCGCGCGGCTCATGCCGAACAGCGTCACCCCGTTCGCGAGGATGCCCAGTGCTCCGCCGACGGCGACCACGATCAGCGTCTCCCAGACGACGGTGCGCAGCACCTGTCCGCGGGTCGCGCCGATCGTACGCATCAGCGTGATGCCCTCGGCCCGCTCCCCGGCCGCCATGACCAGGGTGTTGGCGATGGCTATACCGGTGTAGAGCATCGCCGCGCCCAGCAGCACCAGGGCCAGGATGCGGCCCTCTTCCCGCGTGGCGGAGGCGCGCTGTGCCAGCCAGTGGTCCCGGTCGTGCGCCGCCGCGCCGTACGAGTGCGCGGTCTTCTGGGCGGCGGCCGTCGCGGCGGCGTTGTCCGCGCCCCGCTCCAGTGACAGGTAGACCGTGTTCGCCATCGTGTCGGGGGTGTGCCGCGCCAGCGCGTCCCGTGGGAACAGCACCGGAGGCAGCCCCGCCGACGAGCTGAGCACCGCGGCGACCTTCACCCGTACCTTCGTGGCGTCGGCGAGGTGGACCTCGGCCTCTTCGCCCACGCGCCAGCCCAGCTGTGCGGCCACCGGTTTCGTCACTGCCACGGTGTCGCCGCGCAGGTCGCCCAGCGATCCCTTGGCCACGTTCAGCCCAAGGACTCCGGGCAGGGTCGTCGGGTCCACCGCGCCGATGCCGCTGGACATGACGTAGCTGGAGCCGACGAGGAAGCCGCTGGTCTCGGCGACCGGCGAGGCGACCCGTACACCGGGAACGGAGGACAGCTCGCGCAGCGCGGCAGCGGGCAGGCCCACGCCGCCGCCGGAAGAGACCACCACGTCGGCCGTCAGGTGCTTGCGGGCATCGGCGATGGTGGTCGCCGCGCTCGCGTTCATGACGCCGATGACGGAGCCGGCGACGGCCACCGTGACGAGGACGGGGGCGGCGGCCGAGGCGGTTCTGCGCACCGCGGCGCGGGCGTTGTCACCGGCCAGCGAGCCGGTGACGCGGGTGACCGCGGCCAGGGGGAAGGCCGCCTGCCGTACCAGCGGCGGAACGAGCAGCGGCGAGAAGGCCACCATCGTCACGACCAGGACCTCGGTCAGCACCAGCGAGATCACCACGGCTCCGTCACTGCCGGCCTGGGGCAGCATGATCAGGAGCAGCACCGATACGCCCAGGAACAGCGAGCCGGTGATCCAGCGGCCCTTCGTCATCACGCGGCTCTCCAGCACGGAGTCCCGCACGGCCTCGGACGGACGGACCTCGGCGGCCCGGCGGGAGGCGGCGAACGCGCCGAGCAGCGCCACGCCGAGCCCGACGAAGAAGCTGATCAGCAGGACCGGCGGGGACACGGGGACGTCGAAGTCCTCGGGTGCCATGCCGACGGCGGACAGCACCGAGGCGAGCCCCTGGCCGCCCACGGTCCCGATGCCGCAGCCCACGGCCGAGGCGACGACGCCCAGCACCGCCGACTCCGCCATGATCATGCGGCGTATCCGGGGCGGGGAGGCACCCACCGTGCGCAGCAGGGCCAGTTCCCTGCGCCGCTGAGCGACGGCGAAGGCGAAGGTGCCCGACACCACGAAGACCGATACGAAGCCCGCGATCACCGCCATGACGGCGAGCAGGGTGGCGATGTCCGCGAGTGCCGCGGCGCGCGGGGCGGCGGCCGGGTCACCTCCCTTGGCGGCGCCGGTCACGGCCTTGAGGGTCGTGTCCGGAAGCGCGGAGCGGATCCGGTCGGCAAGGGCCGTGGCCGAGACGCCGGGCTCGGCAAGTACGGCCACCGCGTCGGCGCGGTCCGGGTCGGCCGACAGTCGCTGTGCGGTGGCGTCGGCGAAGAAGACAGTGGCCTCGCCGGGCACCCCGCCCTTGCCAGGCACTCCCACTCCTCCCCCGCCGGGAGGCGCCGCGACGCCGGCGACGGTCATCTCCCGCCGCCCCTGCGGGGTCACCACGCGGACCTTGTCGCCGACGGTGACCCCGGCCCGTTCGGCCGGCTCGGCAGCGAGCACCACCTGGTCGTCGCCGACGGGCGCGTGGCCCTGAGTGAGGCGGAAAGGAGTGAGCCGGGCGCTGGACCAGCCGTGACCCACCGGGCGGCCGGACGGGTCACCGGCCTCGCCGGCCACCACCTGGGCGGGCAGCGAACGGTCGATGACGGCCTGCCGTACGCCGGGCACCGCGCGGACCGCGTCGGCGGTCCGCCGCGCGTCCTTGAGGCGATGCGGGGCGGTGGCGGTCTGACGCTGGTCGTACGCACCGTCCCCGGTGCCGAAGCCGACGGTGAAGGACTGGTCCGCCCGCACCACGACGGCCGCGGCGTCGTAACGCCCGGGACCGCCGGGCTTCGAGGCGCCCCGGGTGGCGTCGAGAACCTGACCGGTACTGGCGGTCAGTGCGACGCCGAGCGCCAGCGCGACGAAGGCCCCGACGAAGAGAGCCCATCTGGCGCGCAGGGTGGACAGAGCTATGGACACCATGGTCAGCCGCCCAGCCGCGCCATGTGCTCGCTCACCACGGCCACTGTCGGGGCCATCAGTTCGCCGTGCACCGAGCCGTCGGAGAGGAAGAGCACCCGGTCCGCCCAGGAGGCGGCGACCGGGTCATGGGTGACCATGACCACCGTCTGTCCCGCGCGGTCCACCACGGACCGCAGCAGGCCCAGCACCTCGCGGCTGGTGTTGGTGTCCAGGGCGCCGGTCGGCTCGTCGGCGAACAGTACGTCGGGCCGGCTGATCAGCGCGCGGGCGATGGCAACCCGTTGCTGCTGGCCGCCGGACAGCTCCGCGGGCCGGTGGCCGCCCCGGTCGGCCAGGCCCACCTGCCGGAGTACGGCGTCCACCTGGGCGCGGCTCGGGCGCTGCCCGGCCAGCCGCATCGGCAGTGCCACGTTCTTGCGCGCGTCCAGCGACGGCATGAGGTTGAAGGACTGGAAGACGAAGCCGATCCGCTCCCGGCGCAGCCTGGTCAGCTCCCTCTCGGTCAGTGCGCTGATGTCGGTGCCGCCGACGAACACCCGGCCCGAGGTGGGACGGTCCAGGCCCGCCGCGCACTGGAGCAGGGTGCTCTTGCCCGAGCCCGAGGGCCCCATCACCGCGGTGAAGGACCCGCGGCCGAAAGCGCAGTGAACCCCTCGCAGGGCGGGGACCTTTCTGTTGCCGCGGCCGTACAGCTTGGCCACCGCGTCGAGTGTCACGGCCTGCTCGACGCCGACTCCGGTGACGGGCACGTCTCCTCCTCGCCCTTGGGGCTCCAGCTCCGGTCTTTCCTGGCGCGCCGTGCACGGTCATGTCCACGGCGTGCCGACCAGTCAAGCCGGGTGGGGCGGGGGCGCACACTGGCGCCACATCCCGTCTTCCGGGTGGAGAAAACTCCACCCGCTCATTCACTGGCACGGGCCCTGTGGTCAGGCCGGCCATGCCGGCCGCACACCGCATCCACAGGGCCCGCGCAGCTCACCAGGTCACCGGGACCTCGGCCGGCATGATGGCCATCCGGTTCGGGTGCCAGGGGACCTCGGCCGGTGGTACGGCCAGGCGGATGTCCGGCAGACGGTCGAGGAGGACGCGGAAGGCGGTCTCGGACTGGCGGCGGACCAGGTGGGCGCCGGGGCAGTGGTGGCGGCCGTAGCCGAAGCGCAGGTGGGGGTTGGGGGTTCGGGTGGGGGTGAAGGACTTGGGGTCCGTGAAGGCGGTGGAGTCGAAGTTGACGGCGTCCAGGGAGAGCAGAATCATTTCGCCCTCCTTCACCTGGGCCGGCCCCAGGTCCGCGTCCCGGGTGACGAAGCGGGGGATCGCGTTGCCCAGGACGACGCTGCAGCGCAGCAGCTCTTCCACGCACTGCGGCATCGTCTCGGGCCGGGTGCGCACCTCGCGCATGACCTCGGGGTGCTGGAGCAGGTTGAAGGCCGCGACGCCCAGGAAGCTCGCGAAATCCTCGTAGCCGCTGACGAACAGGACGGCCAGGATGTTCGACAGTTGCCGGCCCGTCAGTGTCCGGCGTGTGTCCTGGTGGGTGGTGTTGAGGTCGGCCAGGCGGTCCGCGAGGCCGCGCGGCTCGCCGGGGCGGCGGCCGGCCATGTGCGCGTCCATGTACGCGCGGATCTCCTCCCAGTTGCGGGCGAGTTCCTCGGGGGCCGGGGTGACCATGGTCAGGTCCAGGTCGGCCCGTACGGCGAGCCAGTCGTGGTCCGCGAAGGGCAGTCCGAGGAGCCGGCACATGCACTGGGCGGCGACCCACTCGGCGAAGTGGCGCTGGAGGTCGCCGGGGCTGCCTTCGCGGACCATGGCGTCCAGGCCCTCGGCGGTGCGGTCAGCGACCCAGTCGGCGGGCAGTTCGGGCTGGTCACGGCCGAGGGACCGGAGGACTTCGTCGCGCAGTCCGGCCTGGTGGAGGTGGTTCATGACGTCGAGCAGCTCGGGCGCCAGGATCGGGGTGTCCTGGGCGGGGCTGTCCGCCTCGGCCAGCGCGGAGCGGGCGAACGAGCGGTCGCGCAGGATGTCGCGGGCCAGCTCGTAGCCGGTCACCAGCCAGGCCTGTCCTCCGGAGTTGGTGCTGACCCGGGACACCGGGCAGCGGCCGCGCAGCTCGTCGAGCTCGGGCGCGAGCCGGTCACCCTTGGTGCTGAAGGGGTAGTGCGGCAGCGGCTCGTCGTGCGGGGCGGGTCCGGGCGCGGGCGCTTGGGGTGGTGTGGTCACGTGGTGCGGGCCTCTCTGGAGGTTGATGGTGGAAGCGGCTGGTGTGAGCCGTCCGTGGTGCCGAGGCGAGTCGGTGGTGCGGGGCTTTCACCAGCGCACGGGGAGCCGGGCCGGTGCGCGCAGTGGGGTGGATTCGTCCCAGTCGATGGTCCTGGCCGGAACGGCCAGTTCGATGCCGGGCAGCCGTTCCAGCAGTACCTGGATCGCGATGGTGAGCTGCATACGGGTCAGGTGGCCGCCGGTGCACGCGTGCGGGCCGTGCCCGAAGGCGACGTGCGCGTTGGGGGTGCGTGCGAGGTCGAGGCGGTCCGGCTCGGCGAACGCCTCCGGGTCGCGGTTGGCGGACGCCGGTACGGGCACGACCGCGTCACCGGCCCGGATGTGCTGCCCGTGCAGGGTGAGGTCCTCGGTCGCCACGAGGATGTTGATGGCGTTCATCAGCGGGACGTACCGCAGCAGTTCCTCCACCGCGGTGCCGGTCCGCTCGGGCGTCTCGCGCAGCTCGCGCAATTGCCCGGGGTGGGTGAGCAGGGCGAGCAGGGCGTTGCCCGTGTGCTGGATGTTGGTCTTGTAACCGGCCATGAGCATGGTGACGACGAAACTGACGACGTCGTCCCGGGTGATCCCGCTTCCGGGCCGGCGGGCCTGGGCGAGCAGCAGCCGGATGTAGTCCTCGCCGCCGCCGTCCCTCTCCTTGCGGTCGATGAGTTCGCCTGCGTAGTCCTGCAGGGCGTACAGGGCCGCCAGTACCTCCTGCATCGTCAGGCCGGACGCGCCCAGCAGCGCGAGGGTGTGCGGCAGGTAGATCTCGCGGTCCTCGTACGGCAGGCCGACGGTCGCGCACAGCACCCGCAGGGGCAGCGGTTCGGCGTAGGAGGCGACGAGGTCCGCCGTTCCGCCGCCGTCCGTCCCGGCCACCATCGCGTCGATGAGTTCCCCGGCCATCGCGCGGATCCGGGGTTCCATGAAGGCCAGCTGCCGACGGCCGAACATCGGCAGGACGGCACGCCGTACGCGCTCGTGGTGTGCGCCGGTCATCTCCAGGAAGGTCGGCAGGCACGGTGGCGGAGCGTCGTCTCCCTCGCGCGGCGGCCAGGCCGACAGCAGCGGCCGTACGAGCCGGGGGTCGGCGAACGCGGCCCGCACGTCCTCGTAGCGGCTGAGGAGCCAGCCCGTCTCGCCGTTGGGGAGCTGGGCCTTGACGACGGGCGCCTCGGCACGCAGGCGGGCGTAGGCGCACGGCGGCCCGGCGGTACCGGGTTCGACCTCCGGGACCGGAATGGGGGCAGTGGAGGCGGGGGCTTCGGGGTGGTTCATGAGGTGGGCTTCCGTCCCGTCGTGGGGGTGCGCGGCGCGGCGCGGCCCGGTACGGGCGCGGGGCCGGATGCGGGGCGCGTGAGGTACCCGGAGGTGAAGAAGTACTCCAGGTAACGGTCCAGCAGAGCGGAGTCGACCGGTGGGCAGACCAATCCGCTGCCGGCCAGCGCCTGTTCGGCGTTGCGGCGTCCCAGGACGGGGAAGGTGCCCTTGAGGTACATCTCCTTGACCGACATGTCGGCGGTACGGCTGCGGTCCACGCACAGGGACACGAACGGCGCCGTCGCGCTCGTCGGATTCTCGGCGACGTGCCGCACCAGCTCGCCGACCCATGCGTCGTACGGCAGGGTGCGCAGGCTGAAGCCCGCCGCGCGCATCCGGTCCAGGACGTCCGACAGCATCGCCGGGCGCGGGTTGGTCAGGTGGTAGACCCGGCCGTCGGCCGGGTGGTGGGTGGCGATGTGGACCATGGACTCGACGAGGTGGTCGACGGGGACGAAGTCCATCGGCAGCTCGATGGCCGGGGCCAGCCCCGTATCGGCGATCATCTTGAACAGTGAGCAGATGGCCGTCTCGGTATTGCACACGCCGTGCGTACGGTCGCCCGTGACCTCGTACGGCCGGTACACGGCCACCGGCAGGCCCTGTTCGGCCGCCCGCCGCAGCACTCCTTCGGCAACCCACTTGCTCTCCGCGTAGCCCATGGTCAGCCCCTCGGCGTGGGCCGGCGGCAGGTCCTCGGCCACCTCGCGCACCCCGGCGGTGCCGAAGCCGGCGACGACGGCGACGGTGGAGACGAAGTGCACCGGCACCCGGCGGGGCGCGGCGATCCGGATGACCTCGCGGGTTCCGTCGACGTTGGCCGGGCGCAGTTGTTGGTAGGGGTAGAGGAAGTTGACCCGGGCGCCGTTGTGGACGATCAGGTCCAGGCGGCGGGCCAGTGTGCCGGCGTGGCCGGCGTCCAGTCCCAGCCGCGGCTGGGTCAGGTCCCCGGGGAAGCATTCGACGCGCTGCCAGTCGGCCTCGTCGAGGTGCAGTCCATAACGGCTGAGCGCGGTGCGGACGCGCCGCTGGGCGTGGCTGCGGCTCGTCGCCCGAACGGGGCAGTGGACGCGGGCGGGCGTCGCGTGCAGCAGACGGTGCAGCAGGAACGCGCCGACGAATCCGGAAGCCCCCGTGAGCAGGATGTCCTGCGGGTTGTGCGGTCGGGGGGCCGGGCCTTCGGCGGGCGGGAGGGTGAAGCCGAGTTCGGTTTCCTTGACGAAGTCGACGACTGGCTCCTGCGCGTCCGCTGCTCCGCCGGCGCCGGCGCCGGTGTGGGAACGGCCTGCCTGGCGGGTGTGGAGGGACTGGCGTACGGCCTCGGTGAAGCGTTCGAGTGTGGGCGCGGCCAGCAGGGCCCTGATGAGGGTGGAGCCCAGGGCGGCGTCCAGGCCGAGCACGGTCAGGGTGCGGGTGACGGCTTCCGAGGCGAGGAGGGAGTCTCCGCCGAGGAGGAAGAAGCCGTCCTCGGGCGTGGGCCGGACGCGCAGCACCTGCTGCCAGATTTCGCCGAGGAGGTCGAGCAGGCCGTCGGACGGTTTCGGCCCGTCCGGGTGCCGGCCGTTCGCTGCGACGTTGCCCGGGGTGGGCGGTGGTATGACGGGATCGCAGCCGGTCAGGGTGGTTCGGCCGGATATGATCCCCCCGGACTCCGAACCGTCGTGACCGCCCTGGTCGGGCAGTGGTGCGGCGGACTTCAGGCGGGTTCGGTCGATCTTGCCGCCGCTGGTCACGGGGAAGCGGTCCAGGGGCACCAGCGCCGGGACGGCCTGTGGGGGCAGCCACTTGGCGCAGTACGCGCGCAGGTCGGGCAGCGGCAGCGGGCGGCCGGGGACGGTGGCCGTGACATAGGCGGTCAGACTGTGCCCGTCGATTTCGACGGCCGCTTCGCCGACCTCGGGGTGGGCTCGCAATCGGGTCTCCACCTCGTCGAGTTCGATGCGTGCGCCGCGCAGCTTGACCTGGCGGTCGAGCCGCCCGCGGTACTCCAGCAGGCCGTCGGCGTGCCGTACGACCCGGTCGCCGGTCCGGTACAGCCGTCCGCCCGGTGCGACCGCGGGCAACGCCACGAAGCGCTCGGCGGTCAGCTGCGGGTCGCCGAGGTAGCCCAGCGCCAGCCCGTCCCCGCCGACGTACAGCTCGCCCTCCTCCCCCGGGCCGGCGGGCGAGCCGTCGGCCCGCAGGACGTGGCAGGTGGAGGCGCCGAAGGGACGGCCCAGCGGAACGTGCGCGGCGCCTTCGGGCAGCGGGCCGAGTACGTGGGCGGTGGAGACCACGGCGTTCTCGGTCGGGCCGTAGAAATTGACCACCGTGGTGCCGGGGCAGGCCTTGAGGACGGCGTTCGCCAGGCGCGGGTCCATCGCCTCCCCGCCCGCGGAGACGAAACGCAGCGGGGCCAGTGCCTCGGGGCGCGTCCGGGCGACGAGGTGGAAGACGCTCGTCGTCAGGTAGGCCACGGTCACACCGCCCTCGTGGAACAGCCGCTCAAGGGCCGTGGGCGCGAGCAGTTCCGCTCGGTCGGCGATGACCAGGCAGGCGCCGGTCAGCAGCGCGCCCCAGATCTCGATCGTCGAGGCGTCGGAGGACAGCCCGTAGGCGTGCAGCACCCCGTCACCCGGCCCCGGCGGGGCAATGCCGGAGTCGGACAGCACGAGGCGGACCACGCCGCGGTGGGACAGCGCGACCGGCTTGGGGCGACCGGTCGTACCGGAGGTGAAGGCCACGTAGGCGCAGTCCGTGGCGGAGCCGGTACGGGGGACGACGTCGGAGTCGGGGGCGCCGGAACGGGTGAGGTCGAGATCGGTACGGGCGAAGCCGGCACCGGTCCAGCCGGTACCGGAACTGTCCCTGTCCCTGTCCCTGTCGCTACGGGTGGCGGGACGCGACGGGCCGTCGGCGCGCCGGTCGAGCGGGCCGACCTCGACCGACACGCGTAGACCGCGCACCCGGCGCGTGCTGCCCGGCAAGGTGACCGCGGCACTGAGCCCCGCGTCCTCGGCCATCGCCCGCAACCGGGCCGGCGGAAGATCCTCGTCCAGTGGTACGTACGCACAGCCGGCCTTGAGGATGCCCACCAGCGCCACCAGCGCCTCCAGCGCCTCCAGCGAGCGATTGCCGCACACGCCGACCAGGTCGCCGGACCGGACCCCGTGGGCGGCCAGGCGCGCCGCCAGGGCGTCGGCGTGGGCGTCGAGCCGCCCGTAGGTCAGCGTGCGCTCCCCGTGCCGGGCCGCCGGGGCGTGCGGCAGCGCCGCGGCCTGGGCCTCGAACAGCTCCGGGATGCGACGGTCCCGGGGGTAGCCGGGCGCGGGCGTGCCGGCGTCCCGGGCCGGCGGCCGGGACAACGGGCGTGAGGAAACGTAGGTGTCGGTCATCGGGTCTCTTTCGCTCCAACGGCTTGCATGCGGTACGGCGATGAGCGGGCGAGGGCGCACTCAGGGAGTGCCGGGTCCTTCACCGGCGTCTGCTTCGGCGAAGTCGGCCGCGAAGGCGGAGAAGTCGGCGCTGCGCCAGTGCTGCGGGCGCATACGGAAGACGATGTCGTCCGCCAGCTGGCCGGAGGTCGCCGCCAGATATCCGCGCGCCTCCTCGGCGTCCAGGTACCGCCGGGCCAGTGCCTCGCGTGCGGCAGCGTCCACCGGGTCCTCGATCGCCGTGATGGGCCCTTCGACGCTGACGTAGCGGTAGGGCCGTCCCTCGTCCTGCACGCAGAGGCTGAACCGCCCGGCTGCGCGCAGGAGTTGGGCCTTGATGGTCTGGCGACCCGTCTCGACGACGACCTCGCCGCCGGGCTCATAGGCGTACCAGACCGGCACGGTCAGAGGCCCCCGGTCACGGTCACCGCCTCTGGAGTCCGTCACGCTCAGGACCCCCACGCGCGGTTCGGCGAGGAAACGTTCACGGTCGGGGCGCGACATGGCGGGAAGCATGGGCGGACTCCTGTCTCGACTGCGGCTGAAGTGGTGGTGGCGCGGCGACGTCGCCGCGAGAACAATCTTGAAGGCGAGGGGATCACTCCCCTGGCGAGGAGATCACTCCCCTGCCGAATGACCAACAAACATACGCTTTAGGCGGTTTCAAGCCCCTTCTTCTGGGGCTCGGATGAGGTGCCCCGAAAGTGCGGTTCCTCACAGGCGGACGCGGCCGCCGTGACCGGTGACGGCCGCCCCGGGACCGCGGAACATCGCCGAACGGGCGGCACACACGCCCCACTTATGACCCTCACCCCACGGCTCCGCGGCCCGCTCTCCAGTGCCCCACGGCATCGGTCGAGCACGCTGCGCACGGAGGTATACGGAGGCGTACAAGACGCTTACGCCAGGAAGCGGGCTCCAGCGGGCGGCGGGAATTCTTCGCCAGCGCGTACGGCACGGTCGGCGAGCGGAAACACAGCGGGTACCGCGCCGTGCCCGCATCGGCTCCAATGGCACCGCGACCGAGGGAAGGCCCCACCCCGGGGCACGCAGCGCACCGTTTCGCCGTACGCCCGCACGCAGGACGCGCACCGCGCAAGCCCGCGCTCCGCCGGGAACGCGGCGGCCGGGCAGGAGCAGCCGAAGCCGCGGCGCCCGGCAAGGCCGCATCGCCTGTGGCCGTCGAGAACCTCGGCAACCGGACGCAGGAGGTCCGGCTGGGCGGCACCTACGCCCTGCAGCGCATCATGCGGGACTCCCGGCGGGACTACCCCCACCGTCATCGACGTGCTCTCCGCCTATGTCCGTACCCACGCGAAAAAACCGTCGAAGAACGGTGCGGGGCCGAGGCGGCCGACGCAGGATGTCAAGGCCGCGCTCGGCGTCTTCCGCTCCAGAGAGCCCGGACGGGGCAGTGACCGCCTGGTCATCGACCTGGCCGGCGCCTATTTACGTGGTGCGGTCCTCAGGGGTACGCATCTGACCCACGCGGATCTGACCGGCGCGGATCTCTCCCAAGCGGACCTGGGCCGGACATCCGGCCCCACGTTGACGAGAGCGGGCGACCCGGACCGGGTACGGTCCACCGACCTGAGCGGCGCGCCCCTGTACCGCGCCAACCTCGACCACGCCAACTTGCAGGCCGCGACAGCGAACGACGCGGACCTGCGCCGCGCCGGCCTGCGCGGCACGCGACTGGGGTCCGCGGACCCGACCCAGGCGATGATGGCGGATGCGGACCTGCGGGTGCCGACCTCAGCGGCGCTCAGCTCACCGGCGCGGACCTGCGTGGTACGGACCTGAGAGACATCCTTGAGGCGGCGGGGCCCTCGTATCCGACTCGCGTTGCCGTGCCGACGCTGATGCGGGCGCGGCTGGACCACACCACCAATTCACCGGCCCGGTTGGCGAACGACCCGCGCGTGCGGGCGGCCATGGAGAGGGGAACCGGCGGCTGAGACGGGTGTCAGTGAACAGGCGGCCCGAATCCGCTTCCGGACGAGTCGAACTGATGCGGGATCTTGACGCTGTGGCGCCGGGCTTCGTGACGCCCCCGTGCCACTCGCACTCCATCGGCGACGGGGCGTCGCGGCAAGCCGTCCTGGAGACCCTGGCGGAATGGCTGCAGTCACGGTTCCGTACGGCGACAGTCGCCCTCGCCGACGCCCAGGACCGACTGGTCCGGCACCACGAGAGCATGGCCATCGAGGACGCCCGGAACGCGGACGATCACCGCAGCCGCGCCGCACAGGCCCGCCAAGCCGCCGACCCGTCCGTCAGGCCGCGCACCTGGGAAGCAGCGGGCAGCAGCCGACTCGATAGGCGAGGCCCGTAAGCCCCGCCCCCACCTCCACCTCCACCTCATGCCCCAACCACCCACCCGCTGAGGTCTCCTGACGCGCACGAGGAGATCGCCTCCGCCCATACGTCCACGCACCCACGCGCATAAGTTAGAGGCTATTACTAAAGCATTGACCTCTCACCCTTGCGGCTATAGCTTCTAACTAACGCTTCAGCCCCCCGCATCAGACGAGAAGGGGAATCGCATGTCCATCACAGTCCAGTCGCCCAGCACCCGCACGGAATCGCGCACACCGCTGTCGATGACCGTCTCCGCCTGGGCGGCCCCCGTCATGGTGGTCGGTCAGTTCGCCCTGCTCGCGGCCGTCCCGGTCGTGATCGCGCTGGTCGGCGCCCTCCGGCACGCCCACGACCGGGCGGTGCGCCGGGCGGCCGTCCTCCTCGCCGTCGCATACGCCGTCCCGCTCGCCGTATGGCTGACCCGGCCCGACGGGGCGCAGAGCCTGTCCAAGGATCTGCACCCCGCGTTCGCCGCACTGATCGTCGCTGCGGCCGTCACGCTCCTCGTCACCCTCTACCGAGCCCGTTCTCGCAACCGGTGACACACCCTCCCGGCGCCCTCAGGCACCTGACACTCAACGCACGCCCACTCAACGCGCCCTACTCGCCCGGCAACCGACAAGGAACCCCCATGTCCGGCATTCGCCGCACCAGCATCCGCGCCGTCCTGTCCACCGTTCCGCTGCTCATCGTCCTTGGCAGCACTGCCGCACCCGCCGGGGCCACCACCTCGCACCCGGCGAGGTCCCTCACGTGCCGCGGCGCCGGCGTTGATCCCGACGCGCGTGTCCACCACCGGACCGAGACCGTGATCCATGCGCCGCTGCACGTCATATGGAAGGTGCAGACCGACGTGGAGCGCTGGCCGACCTGGCAGGCGCCCGTCACGACCGCGGAACGCCTCGACCACGGCCACCTCCGCGAAGGTTCGGCATTCCGATGGACGACTCCGGTGCCCCCCAACCCCTCGACTCCCGCCACCAGCCTGGACATCACCTCGACCGTCGAGCAGCTGAAGCACAACTCCTGCATCCGCTGGACCGGCCCCGCGACAGGTGAGGGGCTGCGCATCGACGGCATTCACGTGTGGAACTTCACCAAGGTGAGAGGCGGCGTCCGCGTCAGCACCGAAGAGACGCACACCGGTGAGCAGGTCGAAGCGGACGTCCCCACCGCGACCCGAATCCTGCGCGAGGGCCTCGAAGGCTGGCTGCGCGACCTGAAGCCCGCAGCCACGGCCAGCCGCGCTGAACCGGCGCCGCGCCCGCCCTGACGTACGGCGGAGACGACCGTTTCCCCGCCTCACAGCGGCCCCCGCCGGATCGTCGGCCGGGGCTGCCTGAAAGAGTGACCGGATACTTCTCGACCCCGAAAACACCCTGTTCATCCGGGGTGCCACCCCCGTACTGCTGATGTCCGACGCCTCCGTTCACGACGCCCTGCCGGTCCTGACCGCGCCCGACGGGGCGGTGCCCCGGTGCGACGGCTGGAGCATCGTTCCCAAACTCACCCTGTGCGTCGTGGACAGGCCCGGAGAAGCAGGCCTCATGATCCCCTCCCTTGTCGCGCCGGTGCTCGACGGAACCGGCGAACCGGGCGAGATGGCCGACTGGTGCTCGGACGCGGAACAGGCCGGCGGCGCGGTCGTCCTGTCCCTCGACACGCTCCCGGAGGTTCTCGACTGGGCCCGTCTGCTGGGTTCCGGCACCTCCCATGGCGGATTTCTGCCCGGCCTGGCGTGATCTGGTCCGCGGTCTCGGCGGAGGCCGCTCCGGCGCGGCATCAAAGTCCATGACCGGGTGCAGCTACGCGGCCCGTGGATGGCCACCCGAGTGGTCACCGCCTCCGGGGCGATCGGCTGAGCGCGACGCCTCTCCCCCACTGCCCCATCGGCAGCCCGGCCACCTACTCCTCGAACTGTCCGCCGTTCATCTGCCACACCGCGCTCAACGCCCGGCGCACTTCGCGGTGTTCCTCTTCCTGCTTGCGGACCCGCTCGGCGCGCGCCTCACGCCGCCCGGCGCGCACCAGCCCCGTGACGACAGCGGCCACCACCAGCAGTACCAGTGTCACCATCCCCGCTCCTCTCCGATGCCCGCGGGATGTACGGCTTCCGGCTGTACGGCTTCCGGCTCTACAGCTTCTACCCGTACGGCTTCTGGCGCAGGGCTACGGTGACGGCGACGGCGAGGGCCTCTGTAGCCGCGTCCCGCATCCCGCGTCTCAACACGCCCGGGCCCGGCCAGGAGCTGATGCTCCTGAGCCGGGCCCGGGCCGGGACGGGTTCGCCGATCAGCTGAGCAGGGAGTCGAACATGCCGTGCTCGTAGGAGCCTCCCGGCTGGTGCACGATGACGGCGAGCCGGTTGGCGGCGTTGACGAGGGCGACCAAGGAGACCAGCGCGCCGATCTGGTTGTCGTCGTAGTGCTTGCGCACCAGGGCCCAGGTTTCGTCGGTCACCCCCTGGTGGGCGTCGGCGAGGCGGGTGCCCTCTTCGGCGAGCGCCAGCGCGGCCTGCTCGGACTCGGTGAACACGGTGGTCTCGCGCCAGGCGGCGACGAGGTGGAGCCGGGCCTCGGTCTCACCGGCGGCCGCGGCTTCCTTGGTGTGGATGTCGATGCACCAGCCGCAGCCGTTGATCTGGCTGATGCGCAGCGACACCAGCTCCTGCGTGGACTTCGGCAGCGACGACTGGGTGACCACCAGGCCCGCGGTGAAGAAGCGCTTGGCGAACTTGGCGGCCAGCTCGTTCTCGAACAGGTTGAATCGGGTCTCCATGATGATGTCCTCACTTGTGGTGTCGCGTTGACGAACACCAGATGCCGGCGGCCCGCCGCTTGTGACAGGACGGCTGTGTGACGTAGCCCACCGCTCGCGGATGTCACAAAGCGACCGGGACCGGCGTCTTGTGCGCGTAACGAGGTGGAGAACGAACAGGCAGGAGCAGCCGGTGAAGAGCCAGCAGAGCGAGCGCGCAGCGGACCCGACCGGACGGCTCGCCGGCGGCGGGCGTACGGACCCCGCCACCGAGGTGTTCGTCGCCCATCGCAACCTGCTGTTCACCGTCGCGTACGAGATGCTGAGCTCGGCGGCCGACGCGGAGGACGTCCTGCAGGAGACCTGGCTGCGGTGGGTGGCGGTCGATCTCGGCACGGTGCGGGACCAGCGTGCGTACCTGATACGGATCACCACGCGTCAGGCGCTGAGCCGGTTGCGTACGCTCGGCCGCCGTAAGGAGTCCTACGTCGGCTCCTGGCTGCCCGAGCCGCTGCTCACCTCGCCCGATGTGGCCGAGGACGTCGAGCTGGCCGACAGCCTCTCGACGGCGATGCTGCTGGTGATGGAGACGCTCACGCCGACCGAGCGCGCGGTGTTCGTGCTGCGTGAGGTGTTCGCGCTCGAATACGACGAGATCGCCGGGGCCGTCGACAAGAGCCCGGCCGCGGTCCGCCAGATCGCGCACCGGGCACGGGCCCACGTCGCGGCGCGCCGGCCGCGCGGGATCGTTTCCCCGGCCGAGAGCCGGGACGCGCTCGACGCGTTCCAGCGGGCGGCCGAAACGGGTGATCTTCAGGGCCTGCTCGCCATCCTCGCTCCGGATGTCGTCCTCACGGGTGACGGTGGCGGCGTCAAGCAGGCCGTCCCGCGGCCGATCGTGGGAGGCGACAAGGTGGCCCGCCTGCTGATCGGCGGGCTGGCGAGGACGGCCGTCGGAGGGACGTTGCAGCCGACGTACGTCAATGGTCACCCGGCGCTGATCCTCCGCTTGGGCGGCACGATCGACACGGTCCTGACGCTGCGCATCGACGAGGGCCGGATCATCGGGCTCTACGCCGTACGCAATCCGGAGAAGCTGTCGCACATGCAGCAGGAGAACGTTCTGCGGCGCTGAACGAGCCGCCGAACGGCGCGTAGTGCAGCAGGTCGCACGGGATCGGCTCGAAGCCCCACCTTTCGAGGGCGCGCAGCATCTCGGTGTGCTGCCGCTCCGCGATCACCCGCTTTTCGTCGACCATCAGGACGTTCATGCTGAGCCACTTGCCGCACATCGAGGTGAGCTTGAGCAAGCGCCCGTCAGTCGGTGCCCATCCGGTTGGTGACGTTGCTCCGGGCGACGAACAGGTCGCGCCCCCCGCGCGCACAAAATCCGCCGCGTCGAAGACCGGCTCGAACTCAGTGAGGATGTAGCGCATGGGCTCGCCCGCTGCGGGGATACGGAAATCCGCCTCGAAGAGTTCGTCCGTGAGCTGGGGTTTCGGTGCCGCCGTCCAGCGCGCGCCACGACCGATGTCGGGTACTTTTCCAGTGCACGTGTGAGACAGGTTCGCGTCAATGACTGAATACGCCGTCCGGCCGCTGATGTGGCGGCGAGCGCCCCGGTTGGGATCGGTCAGGTTTTCGCATCCAGTGGGGTAGGGGCCTCTCGTCCGGCCGGGTGGATTGCCCATTGATCCGATCGGCTATGAGTACGGGCTGCCCCTGTGTATCGGGCGGCGCGAACTTGACGGGAATCCGGCGTACGGCGCCGGAGGCTGATGCGCAGGCGGGGGTGTGCGGTGCCGGTGAGGGCGGCGTGGGCGTCCGGAGCGGCGTGGGCGTCCGGGCTCGCGTGGCTCTCCGGGTCCGCGTCACCATCCGGTCCCGCCCACCCGGCATCAGGCTCGCCTCAGCGGCATCAAGCCCACCCCACCGGCTCGGAACCTACCCGACCGGCTTGCGGCGCCCCTGCCCGAACGGCTTCGGGGCCGGGAGCTGGGCCCAGACCGTCTTGCCCGTGTCGTCCGGGTGCGTCCAGCCCCAGGACTCACTGAGCCGGTCCACGATCCACAGGCCCCGCCCGCCTTCCGCGAGCAGGTCGGGGACCGCGAGGGCGGGGACCGCCCGGCTGGAGTCGGACACCGCGCACAGGACGCCGGAGCCCTGGTGCGCCAGCGCGAGCCAGGCCGCGCACACGGTGTCCGGCCGCGCCCCGTCGGCGCCCGCGCTGCCGGGAGCGGCGTGGCGCAGCGCGTTGCTGGTGAGTTCGGAGACCACCAGGACCGCGTCCGCGACGACCGGCGCGTCGATGCCCCACCCTTCGAGGGTGGTGGTGGTGAAACGGCGGGCCTGCGCGACGGCGCTGTAGGCGCAGCTGAGCGCGCACACGGCGAAGTCGCTGAGGGCCGCCGTCGGCCGCTCCTCACCTGCTTCCTCGTGGAGTACGTCGTGCACGGTCGGTGCCGGATGTGTGGTCATCACGATCTCCGCCATGAGCATTTCGAGGGCTGGGCCGCGCAGTTCCGGAGGGCTAATATCCTCGTCGTCCGCCTTCCGCTGCAAGTACATCTGCAATTGCATCGGTAAGAACGGCCGCGCGGGGCCCGTTTCACGCCATCGCCCGTACAGGTCCGTACCGGGCGGAGGCAGTTCCTCCAGTAGGGAGAAGGTCTGATGAAGTCATTGCCCAACGGCATATGCGCCAATGCCATCGAGGGTGCGGTGTGGCGCAAGAGCGCCCGCAGCAACCCCAACGGGAACTGCGTCGAACTGGCGGTTCTCGCCGACGGCGGGGTGGCGGTGCGCAATTCCCGGCACACGGGAGGGCCGGCATTGGTCTACACCCGCGACGAGATCGCGGCCTTCGTCCAAGGGGCCAAGGACGGGGACTTCGACGACCTGGCCGGACTCGACTGACGCATATGTCGGCCGGATAGTCACCACTGCTGTACGAACTGTGCAGGCGATGGGACACTGAGTGTTCATCAGACCAACAGGGGAGTCAGCATGGTCGCCGCGCAGCCGGGGCGCGTACCGCCCCCGCGCCGTCACATCGAACACCCCCGGGGCGGCCCCACGGTCCTGCGGATCATTCTGGGCACGCAGTTGCGCCGGCTGCGTGAAGCGGCAGGCGTCTCCCGCGAGGCGGCCGGTCACGCCATCCGCGGCTCGCACGCCAAGATGAGCCGCCTGGAGCTGGGCCGCGTCGGCTGCAAAGAGCGTGACGTGGCCGATCTGCTGACGCTCTATCAGGTCACGGACGAGGCCGAGCGCGCCGAGTTCCTGGCCCTGGCCCGCGGGACCAGCACACCCGGGTGGTGGCACCAGTACAACGACGTACTGCCCGGCTGGTTCGAGACGCTCATCGGCCTGGAGGAGGCCGCCTCCGTCATCCGCGCCTACGAAGTGCAGTTCGTGCCCGGCCTGTTGCAGACCGCCGAGTACGCCCACGCGGTGTGCCGGCTCGGCAATCCGCAGGCGTCCAGGAAAGAGGTCACCCGGCGGGTGGAGCTGCGGCTGCAGCGCCAGGCACTGCTCACCGCGCCCGGAGCGCCTCGGCTGTGGGCGGTGCTCGACGAGGCGTCCCTGCGGCGCCCGCTCGGCGGCCCCGAGGTCATGACGGGCCAGCTGCGGCACCTGCTGGACATGGCGCGGCTGCCCAACGTCACCGTACAGATCGCCCCGTTCCACCTCGGCGGGCACGCGGCGGCGGGCGGCCCCATCACCATCCTGCGCTTCCTGGAGCCGGACCTGCCCGACATCGTCTACCTGGAGCAGCTGACCAGCGCGCTCTACCTGGACAAGCGCGACGACGTGGACCACTACCTCGCGGTGATGGACCGGCTCAGCGCCCAGGCCGAGTCGCCCCGGGGATCCCAGGCCATCCTGGAGGAGCTGCTCCGGTCCTCGGAGCACGGCTGACCGCGGGAGGGGCGACGGTTCCTCCTCTCGGCCGGGCGGGCCGGACGCCCCGGCCGCGCTACTGCTTGCGGGCGACCCCGCCGTACTCGATCCACTCCATGGTGCGCTGCTTCGGTCCGATGTCCGCGTCCGGCTTCCAGGTCGAGACTTCCACCAGGCCCGGTTCGAGGACTTCCAGGCCGTCCAGGAACGAGGCGAGTTCGGCGGCCGTGCGCACCCGGCCCCACTGGCCCTGGGTGCTGACCCGCATGAACTCGGTGACGAAGTCGCGGGTGGTCTGGTCCTCGCTGACGAGCTGGCACACGACCAGGAAGCTGCCGGGGGCCAGGCGTTCCGCGACCCGCCTGATCAGGCCCGCGGGGTCGTCGGCGTCCGGGATGCAGTGCAGTACGGACACGAACAGCGCGGCCACCGGCCGGTCGAAATCGATCAGCCGCTGCACCTCGGGGTGACCCATGATGCCGTCGGTGTCCCGCATGTCGGCCTGGATGACCGCGGTGTTGTCGTTCTCCTCCAGCAGGGCGCGGCCGTGGGCCAGCACGATGGGGTCGTTGTCCACGTAGACGACCCGTGCCTCCGGGGCGACCCGCTGGGCGACCTGGTGGACGTTGTCCTGGGTGGGCAGGCCCGACCCGTGGTCGATGAACTGCCGCATGCCCTGCTCCTGGGCCAGCCAGCGGACCACCCGCTGCAGGAACCGGCGGTTGTTGACCGCCAGCACCTGCGTGCTCGGGACGACCTTGCTCAGTTCCTCGCACGCCTCACGGTCGACGGCGTAGTTGTCCTTGCCGCCGAGGTAATAGTCATACATCCGGGCCACGCTCGGGATGCTGACGTCCACCGTGCCGGCCTGTGGTCGCGCGTCCTGGCTCATTTCCTGCTCTCCCGTCGCTCGGGCACCTCGCCGAGGCACCACGGCCGGCCGCTTCACGGGATGTGACCGCGCCGGTACGGCGTCCAACATACCCAGCTTGGGGCAGCTGTTGCAGGCCCACGGCCGCAGTCCGTCATGTACTGGGCAGAGAAACCGGAGGACCCGACGCGCCGGTGGCTAGGGCCGAATGGTCCCTCCATGGTCCCGAAATGTTTCTCGGGAGAGTTGGCGGAGCGTACGGTTTCGGCCTGCCGGACCTTGGCCTCGGCTGACGCGCCATATACGGCTCAGGACAAGGGGTTTCGCAGCTTGTGGATCTCCGGGCGCACCCGGTCGACGAGGTCGTCCCTCAGCATCGCGTTGAAGGCACGGCGGGCCGCCAGCGCTTGTTCGTCGATGTCCGAGCCGTTGCGCAGTTGACGTACGTAGGTCTGGCGCACCAGGTGTTCCGCCGGGAGGTAGGTGTTCTTCAACCATTGGTAGAGCTCGTCGGATGCCAGCAGCAGCAAGCGCCGAAACGCTTCGTCCCGGGCCCGTACCCGCCGGTTCAGCTCCTCCGCTTTGTCCGTCCAGCCCGTCTCCTGGATGTAGGTGAGCCAGTCCATCCACAGGCTGGTCGCCAGCATGAAGTTCTCGATGCCGGCCAGTCGCCGTTCCTGGGCCTTCTCCAGCAGGCTCGCCCGGAGCCGGAGCCGTTCCACCGAGCGCGTGGCGAATGCGGTCAGCAGACCGCCGACCACCGCCGCGACAGCGGCGACCACGGCGGGCAGGGTTGCGCTCTCCACAGTCGTCCTCCCCCATGGACGCCGCCCGGCGAGCGTCCCAAGAGCCCTGCCGCCTTCACCACCCGCACGCCACCCGAGTGAGTTCCGAGCAAGTTCCGAGTGAGTGATGCCCCGCCAACTCGCGTGACACTCCCGGACGTTGACGACTTGGTCCAGACCATTTATGGTGCGACTGCCCTCCGGTATCCGGCGGCACACCCGTCCCCTGGCGCGCGGCCGGGTATGCGCACTTCGGTTCTCACACCCTGTACCACTCACACTCACAGGGGTGCCTATGAAAGACCGGCGCAGATTCCGCAGCAGAGCCGCGGCCCTGCTCACCACCCTGATCCTGTCCGTGGCCGCCGTGCTGACCGGCCCGGCCGCCGCCCCCGCCCAAGCCGCGGGCACCCTCACCGCGGCCTACACCACCCAGGACAACGGCTCCTGGTGGAAGGGCACCTACGTCATCCGCAACGGCGGTTCTGCCGCTGTCACCGGCTGGACCTTGGAGTTCGATCTGCCGGCCGGTGTCACCATCAGCGGTCACTACCACGGCGAAGCCACCGTCAACGGCCGCCATGTGACGGTCAAGAACGCCCACTACAACGCGACCGTACCGGCCGGCGGCAGCACCGACCCGTACAGCTACTGGTTCATCGCCAACGGGCCCGTCGGCAGTCCTACGACCTGCGCCGTCAACGGGGACAAGTGCGACGGCAGCCCGGACGTACCGCCGTCCGCGCCCGGCGCACCCGAGGTCACCGCCACCACCGCGCGCAGCGTCTCGCTGAGCTGGCCGGCCGCCGCGCAGGGCGACTACCCGGTCACCTCGTACGAGGTGCTCAGCGAGGGCCGTACCGTCGCCACCTCCGCCGGGACCAGCGCGACCGTCACCGGTCTGACCCCGGCCACCCGCTACACGTTCACCGTCCGGGCCAAGGACAGGCGCGGCAACACCGGGCCGCCGAGCACGCCCGTGACCGCGAACACCGTGGACCCGGCGAGCGACCCGGTGCCGCCGACCGCGCCCGGCCGTCTGCGCAGCACCGCGACCACCTCGTCCAGCGTCTCCCTGGCCTGGGACAAGGCCACCGACAACGTTGGCGTGGTCGCGTACGACGTCTACCGCGGCGCCGATCTGGCCACCACGGTCCCCGGCGGCACCACCGCCGCCACGGTCACCGGCCTGACGCCCGCCACCGCGTACACCTTCTCCGTAAAGGCACGCGACGCCGCCGAGAACGCCTCGCCCGCCTCGGACGCCCTGACCGTCACCACGGACGACGTGGCCGGGCCCGGCAAATTCCTGAAGGTCGGCTACTTCGCGCAGTGGGGCATCTACGGCCGCCAGTACTTCGTCAAGAATCTGGACACCTCGGGCGCCGCCGCCAAGCTCGACGTCATCAACTACGCCTTCGCCAACATCGACCCGAAGAACCTCACCTGTCTGGCCGGGGTGACCAAGGGAGTCTCGGGCAATCCGCAGGACCCGGACGAGGGCACCGGCGCGGGTGACGCGGACGCCGATTACGGGCGCGCGTTCCCCGCCGCGCAGTCGGTGGACGGGGTCGCCGACGACGGCTGGGGCAAGCTGCGCGGCAACTTCAACCAGCTCAAGAAGCTCAAGGCGAAGCATCCGCACCTGAAGGTGGTGATGTCGCTCGGCGGCTGGACGTATTCGAAGTTCTTCTCCGACGCGGCGGCCACCGACGCCTCCCGCAAGAAGTTCGCCGCCTCCTGCATCGACGTGTGGATCAAGGGTAACCTGCCCGCCTACAACGGCGCGGGCGGCCCCGGAACGGGCGCGGGCATCTTCGACGGCATCGACCTGGACTGGGAGTGGCCGGGCGCCGAGGGCCACCCTGGTAACCACTACAGCCCGGCCGACAAGGCCAACCTCGCACTGCTGATCAAGGAGTTCCGCCGACAGCTCGACGCACTGGGCGGCGAGCACAAGCTGCTGACCGCCTTCACCCCCGCCGACCCGGTCAAGATCCAGCAGGGCTGGGACCTGTCCTCGATCTTCGCGTCGCTGGACTACGCCAACGTGCAGGGCTACGACTTCCACGGCTCGGGCAGTGACAACTCCTGGGAACCCAAACGCACCGGCCACCAGGCCAATCTCCACCGCGACACACAGGACCCGTACGACTTCCACTTCAGCGTCGAGGACGCCGTCACGACGTACCTGGACGCGGGGATCAGCCCGCGCAAGCTGACCATCGGCTTCCCGTTCTACGGCCGCGGCTGGAAGACCGTCGCCGACGGCGGGGCGCACGGCGAGTGGCAGTCGGCGGACGGCGCGGCCCCGGGCCAGTTCCCGGAGGAGGCGGGCATCCGGGGCTATCAGAACCTCCTGGCCAACGTGCCCAACATGACCGTCCACCACGACGAGCAGTCCGTCTCGACGTACGGGTACACCGGCGCGAACGGTCAGTGGTGGTCGTTCGACGACACCTGGTCGATTGGAAAGAAGACGGACTGGGTCAAGACGAAGGGGCTGCTGGGCGCCATGGTCTGGGAGATGTCGGGCGACACTCCGACGGGCACGCTGATGAAGGCGATCACGAACGGGCTCGCACAGCGGCAGGGCGCTGCTCCAGCCGGCTAGACGATTAGTTCCGATTGCGGGGTTCACGGACGCGGGGAGGGTGTCCAGCATCGGGTTGTGACGACCGAACTAGACACCCTCTTGACCGCAC
>NZ_JBVIQN010000048.1:0-52048 GCF_055577005.1 Streptomyces sp. NPDC033221
CCACCCGCTACGAGAAGACCGCCGAGTCCTACCGAGCAGCCGTCACCCTTGCATCGCTCCTGATGTGGGCGTGACATTTGAAGACAACTCCTAGGAACAAAGGCCCATGCAGAAACGTCCAGGCCCGTCACCATCCACCCATACGGGGGACGGCGGGTTGTGCCCAGCCGGCACGGTCACCGTCCCCCCATGGCTGCTGCCAGCCGGTGACCGTGCTTCTCGACCGTGGCGTGTCCGAGCTGCGGGAGGTGCCCGGTGCCGCCACGGGAGCCTTCCAGCGCTCCCGCGTCTCCGTCTGCCTGTTCTGGGGAACACCGCATGTGCGAAACCGTGGCATCTGGAGGACGCATGCAGACACTGGGAGCGCACAACGGGACGCTTTCATTCCTGGCGCGTGGCCCCGACACCGCCCTAATCACGAGAGAGCCACACGGCCCTCCAGCCAGCAACGGATCAGCGTCCAAACCGCCCCTGAGAGCGAGCGGGACAGACAACAGCGTGCGACAAGACACCTTGGGACATCTGCCCCGGGGCGTACGCGGCGAGGGGCAACCTGCCCCGGGACGAACAGCGAACTGAACAACTTCACCCGGGACAGCGACAAGATGACGAAGGACGGGACAGACGCGATCGAAGCCTGCATCCTTGCCGCACGATCCTGACGGTTCGCCGTTGCTGTCTTGCTCATGCAACGCATGCCTCCCGGCCCGGCGCAGGGCACTCAAGACGGCGCGCGGTGCACGTCCGGGCCCCGGACCGTTGGTCTTGGATGAAACGCACCTGCACCGTGGCCGGCCGGAGCCGTCTCCAGCAGCGCCAGCCGGATCGAGAGGCGTCCCATCCCACCCGCCGCACCCGTCGCGGCATCAACCGGGGATTGGAAGTAGCAGCAGGTCGACAACGCGGCACCAGCGAAAGGCGCTGAGCATCATGAGCAGCCGGGAGGGGCGATGCACCCTCTTATCGGCCCGCGCGGCCACATCACGCAATGTGACCCCTTCGAGCGTTTCCGAGGCGGAGATTGCTCACCAACCACCGACAACGACAGCAGCGTTCACTGCGCACGTTGCACAACGCTGCTGGTCAAACGTCCGGTACTGCTCGCAAAATTGAGGATCCTAGAGCTGATGATCTAGGTTCCGCGATTCCGTGGACATTTCCGCGTGATCACGGGCACCGTTTGGACACTTCCGCGTGATCATGGGCAACGGTATCGCTCGGTAGCGGTCAGTTGTTGACTGTTATCGATCTTCCGGTTTGGGCGGCGCGCGGTTCCTGCTGCCCGGGGTATCGGTGCTGGCCGGGCAGGTGTCGGAGGCCCGCATGGTCGCTGAGCGGCGGGTCTACGAGGCGGTGGCCCGCGCTGCGCACCGGGCCGATCCCGCGCTCGCGCCGGCACCGGCGGGGACCTTTTGGTGGTGCCGGAGGGCAAGCTGAGAGCGCCCGGGCCCCGGCCGCGACGTCGGCCGGGGCCCGGGGGGGGTGGCTCAGTCGTCCTGGCTGTTCGCGTGCTTGGGCAGGCAGAACATCAGGGCCCACATCAGGGCGAGGAGGCCGCCGACCCACCACAGCACGGTGACGAACGCGTCGCGGTTGACCGCGCCGTCGGGAGAGCCGCCGGTGATGGCGAAGAACACCACGGCGGTCAGCGCGGTGCCCAGCGCGATGCCCAGGTGAATGGCGGTGTTGAACAGGCCCGAGGCCGAGCCGGCGTCCTCGTGCGGGACCCGGGCCAGCGACAGATCGGCGAGTGGGCCGGAGACCATTCCCAGGCCGAAGCCGATCAGCACCACCGGAGCAGTAATCGCCAGCAGGGTCAGGTCGGCCTGGTGGCTGCCGATCTGGAGTCCGTAGGTGACCATCGCAGCGGTCGCGATGAGGGCTCCGGCCTGCGGCAGACGACGGGCGAAACGTCCGGCGGTCTTCGCCGCGACCGTCGCGCCGGCGAGTTCTCCCACGGAGAGCAGCACGAAGGCCAGGGCTGCCTCAAGCGGGCTCAAGCCCAGTCCGCGCTGCAGGTACAGCGTCCAGGTCATGAAGAACAGGCCGCACAGCAGGCCGTGCAGCAGGTCTGCGGCCATGCCTCCGGAGAACTGCCTGACCCGGAAGAGGGACAGGGGCACCAGCGGGGCGTTGTCCTGCCTGCGCCGCTGGTGGCGCAGGAAGATGCCGAGGACGAGGACGCCGGCGGCGAGCATGGCGAAGCACCACAGCGGCCATCCGTGGGCGTGGCCCTCGGTGAGCGGGAAGAGGATCAGGACGATGGCCAGGCCGGACAGCAGCATGCCGATCAGGTCGAGCCGGTCGGCCTTGCGGACGGTGGATTCGGGGATGAATTTGCGTCCGAGGAGGAGTACGGCCAGCCCGACGGGCACGTTTACCAGGAAGATCGGCCGCCAGGACAGCCCGAAGAGGTCGGCCTGGGTGAGCACGCCGCCCAGGACCGGGCCCAGGACGTTGGCGATGGCCAGGACGGCTCCGTACAGGCCGAATGCCTTGCTGCGGTTGTGGCCCTCGAAGGTGACGTGCATGGTCGCCAGGACCTGCGGGATCATCACGGCCACGCCGACGCCCTGGAGCAGGCGGGCACCGATCAGCACGCCCGGGCCGGTGGCCAGACCGCACAGCAGCGAGGCGGCGGTGAACACGACGGTGCCGATGAGCAGGATCCTGCGGCGGCCGTAGAGGTCACCGAGCCGTCCGCCGGTGATCAGCCCGACGGCGACTGGCAGGGAATAGGCGGTGGTCAGCCACTGCACCGTGACCGGTCCGGCGCCGGTCGACTCCTGGATCGCGGGCAGGGCGGTCAGGACGACCGACTGGTCGAGCATGTTCATCAGCTCGGCGGTCAGCAGCACCAGGAGGGCGATCCAGGCCGCGAGGGCCGTTTTCGGGCGGCGAGGTGCTGGGTGGGTCGGGGTCTGGGTGGTCGTGTGCTCTGGCTCGTTGCCGAGCGCGGAGGAAGACAAAACGGGAACTCCTGATCCAAAGGAATCGGGGAGCCCTGCCGACAGCCGCACCGGGGCCGGAAAACACCAAAGCCCGGGGCAGACGGCAGAGCTGCACCCGGGAAAGAAATCTGCGGGGATGGGTGACGCAACTCAGGCCAGCGCGAGGTCCGCCCCCGGACACGTGCGACACAACAGCACGCGGGGAACACGGACGACTACATGGCCTGGTTAATAAGACGTCACCTCAAGATCGACACAGAAGGAACAGAGAATTCCGGTCACTGCCACCGATACCTCGGCGCAGGAACTCGTCCACCATACGACACTCCCGGGCGCCGCCGCACACCAGATAGTGGGCCCGCCCCGCGCCGGTCCGACCGCGCAGTGCCAAACCCCCACTGTCAGAAACGGTCCTTTGCCCGAACAAGATCGTGGCGGCCCTCTTCGGGCCGACGCTCTCGATGCGACTCCGTCGTACGAGGCCGGTGCGAGCGAGCTGGACGGACTACAGCCCTACTGCTTGATCGGCTTGGTCGCGCTCCAAGAGCCGCACCCAACGAGGTCTGAGAGGGCCTCCGCGCAGAGGGCCTCCCCTGCCAGGCGAACGCAACCTAGCCGACGATCACCGGTTTGGGCAACCGGTGATCGTAGCGATCATTGAAGCTCGCCCCACCCCCCAGCTTTCCGCGGAGAACATGAAAGACGCACCCTTCTTGCTGCCCTTGAATCGGGGCCCGCTACCAGCAGTGACTACCGCTTCGAGCCTGTCTGGCGATTCTGCTCATGATCACCGAACGCGAGCACTGTTCATTAGGCGCGGATTCCGGTGTTTCTGCAGGAGCGAGTGCTCATGAAGTCACGATCCCTACAGGCGGCACAGGGGCCACTGGGGGCTGTTGCCGAACCACTGCCGGAGTCGCTGTACCGCCTCCGGGCGGCCGGTCCGCTCCGTTTCGCGCGGCAGAATCTTGTGCAGGCCGGAGAAGACGCCCGCTCCTGGGCAGCCGCACGGGCTCTATCACGCCGAGGCTGATACGACGACAGTGACAGCGACAGGGCCTACGGCCCGGTCCGTGAGTCGGGGACCTACGACGTCCGTCGTGCGGGTAGGCGGTGGCCCGGTGCTGGAAGGAGAGGATCTTCGGGTTCTGGACGACGCCGTCGCGGATCTCGATCGCCTTACTGATCGTGGCGTCGGCCTCCCACGCCCCGGGGCCTTCCAGGACTCTGCGCACATACAACGGGAGGACGGCCTCGCTGATTTCCCACGTAACCGAATCCCACAGATGCGACGGGCTGTGGTCGACGGCGTAGTAGTGGCAGCCGGCACCGATGGTGGTCATCGGCTCGCCGAAAGTGGCCGGGTACGCCCACTCGAAGCCCATGCCTCCGTCGCACGACACGTCCACGAAGTAGGTTCCCGGCCGGAACAGGTCCAGCTCCTTGTCCGTGACGAATATCAGCGGCGCGTCGGTGTCCTGCCTCATGCAGTTGACGACGATGTCGAACCCGGACAGGTACTCGGCGAGCGGTACCGGCCCAGCAGGGGTCAGGGCCTGGCGGCGGGACGGATCGTCCGGCTGCTCCTGGAAATGGCCCATCACCACGGACGGCATCGGCGAGGCGACCGCCACCGCATCGCGCTGGGTGAGCGCCGTGACGTCGGACACGCCCATGGCGCCCAGGCCCGTCACCGCTCCACGCGCCGTCGCACCGAAGCTGATGACCACCGCGCGCAGACGCCGGCCGTAGCTGCCGGTCGCGCCGCCCAGTTGCAGCGCGTGCAGGACGGAGCAGTAGCCGGCCAGCTCGTTGTTCTCGTGGAAGACGTGCACGCTGAGGTCGCCCGTGGCGGTCCAACGGTTCATGGCCTCCCAGGCAATCACGGTCAGCCGCCGGTCGATGCCGAGCTGGGTCAGCTCCTCGTCCTGCACGCAGTGCGGCCATCCCCAGTGCGCATCGCGGAGACATCCTCGTGCATCGGCTTGGGCAGCAGCACGTCACTGTCGGCCATCAGCCGCACGCGGGAGCGCAGGCCGGCCACGAAGGGGCGCAGCGCCTCGTCGTCGAGGCCGAAGCGGAGACCTTAGCCGCGCTCGAGGAAGATGCGCTCGCGTATATCGGAGTCGATGCGGTCGAGATGGCGGGGGTGCAGCGGAAGGCGGAACTCGTTCTCCTTGTGGCGGGAGGAGAGTACGCCCAGGGTCATCAGGCTCATGCGTCGCTTCCCCGCTGGTCGCCCTGCGCCTGGCCGACGTGCTTCCGGGAGCGCGCCTCGTACCGGCGTACGCGCTCGGTCAGGGACAGCGGGGTCTCGTCCAGGCCGGCAGCGGACCCGCTGGCCAGCCGGGCGCACACACCCCGGCAGGCCAGTGTGGGCCCATCACCGCTGCGGGAGACCACCAGGCCGTCCGCGGTCGGTGCGCTCCGGTAGTCGGTGCCGCAGATAACGCAGGTCAGCCCGAAGAGCATCTCTTCGGTCGGTGCCGAGCGGCTGTTGCAGCGGCTGTAGATGGACGATTGCGAATACATCAGTCCCACGTCCTCGGGAGCCGACGGGCCCCCGGGCTTGCCGTTCGCCGAGAGCGACACCGAAAGGGATGACGGCATACGAGACACGCCCGGTACTGCCACCGTACTCCGGTATGCGACCGGTTCGAACTACCGTTCCCAGCACGACGCGGCCCGCACGATCACCTCGGTTGCGGCCGGGAGGGCGGGCGGGTGTCGTTACAGCGCCGGCCGCCGACCCGACGGTGAGGCGGCGCGCGTCCGGTGCCTCGCCGCCCGCGCCGAACGGGACCGGGGCATGCTCGACCGGGCCCGCCCCCGCGGCGAGGAACCCCTGTACATGTCGGATGTGCTGGACGTCGTCCTGACGCCGACCTATGCCCGGGTGCTGTTCGGCGTCGGGCCGTTGACACCGGACTGCATCGACGACCTGGTCGACCGCGTACTCGCGCGCCGACCCGGGTGATGGCCCACCTCGTACAGAGGCCCTGAGACCGCGCCGCATGGCCTCACAGAATCGGCTGCCGGCGTACGCGCTCCGGTCACGGTCCAGGCGGGCACCCAGAGGGCGTTGGGCGGCGCGCAGGTGGCAGGCGAGGACGGGCGTCACGCCCCGCGCCCGGCCCGTATGTCCGGCCGGAGCAGTCGATGGCACCGGCGCCCGGTCACCGCGCGCCGCGTGGGTCATCGGCGGTGGTGGTCGAGGCGGGTGGGGGTGGGCCAGTGGACGTCGGTGGCCCAGCCGATGCGTTCGAAGAGGCGGATGGCGGCGGCGGTCGGGTCGAGCTGGCCGCGGTCGACGCCGTGGCGGGCGCAGGTGGGGTCGGCGTGGTGGAGGTTGTGCCAGCTCTCGCCGAAGGAGAGCAGAGCCAGCGGCCACAGGTTGGTGGCGCGGTCGTGGCGGCGGGTACGGAATGGGCGGGTGCCGACCATGTGGCACAGCGAGTTCACGCTCCATGTCACGTGCTGGAGCAGGGCGACGCGTACCAGGCCGGCCCACAGCAGTGTCGTGAACGCGCCGCGTAGGGTGCCGCCGGCGCCCCAGCCGATGAGGAACGGCAGCGCAAGGCTCAGGACGCACCATGCGGGAAAGGCGCGGGAGACGGTACGCAGCCCGCGGTCGGCGAGCAGGTCGGGTGCGTAGCGTTCGGCGGGGACGGTGGCGCTGGTTTCGCGGTGGAACAGCCATCCCACGTGGGCGTGTGCCAGGCCGCGGAGCTGACCGCGCAGGCTGGTGCCGTAGCGGAACGGTGAGTGGGGGTCGCCGGGGCGGTCGGTGAAGGCGTGGTGGCGCCGGTGGGTGGCGACCCAGCCGATCACGTCGCCCTGGAAGCTCATCGAGCCGGCCACCGCCAGGACGAGACGCAGCGGCCGGGTGGCGGTGAAACTGCGGTGCGTCAGGCCCCGGTGGAATCCCGCGGTGACGCCCAGACCGGTGACGACGTAGAAGACGAAGGCGATGAGGAGGTCGGCCGGCCCGAGCAGGCGCCCCCACAGCACCCAACCGGCCAGAACCACGGCCAGCAGCGGGAACGCCACGATGGCCCCCGTCAGAAGCATCTGGAGACGCTGGGCACCGGTACGGGGGCCGGGCCGCCCCTCCGGGAAGGGGGAGGACCCGTCATAAGCGTGTGGGCTCCCGTGCCGTTCGGGAGGTGCCTGGGGTGCGGTGATCGTGATCATGCGTGGCTCCTCGGCCTGGTCGGAGAGGTTCGGTGCGGCCGGGGTCCTGGGCCTGCAAGATAGGGGGGTTCCAGAACGGCGGGAGGCGGCGTCCTGTGTCGCCCCGGGGCCGTCAGCCGGCCGTGGTGTGCGGGCCGTGGCCCGTTGCGCCGAACCGCCGCCCGTCCCCGCCGCCCGTGCGGGAGGCGTTGGCCATGATGCGGCCGGCCTGGTCCGCCGGGGTGTCGGGCGCTATGACGCGCAGGTCGCACCGGCCGGTGCCCAGGGTGAGCAGACACACGCTGTGGCGGTGCCCCACCCCGACGGACCGGCTGATGTGGATCACCCGCCGGCCGAGCACCAGGCGGTGGGGGCCGGAGTTCCACATCGAGCTGTCGACGGTGACCCGGGTGATACGGCCCCAGCGGGGGGCCAATGCATCCAGCAGAGGCGGCAGTTCGGTGGCGAGGTGGCGGGTGCGTGGCCACCATGCCCCGTCGATCCGGTGCAAGCCGGTGCCCTGCGGGAGCAGGGCGAGCCGGGCGGGAAGGGACCGTTGAGGGGCGGTCGGGGGCACGCTGGTGGTGGTCATGGCGTCAGCCTCTCTCCGGACGGTTCGTCCGAGGTGGTGGGTGCGGACCTCCACGGGACGGCGTTCGCGAGTTCGTCGTGGTGGGGCCGGCCGGCGACCGGCCACGGCCGGGGTCGCTCTATGGCACCGGGGGTGCGGGTGGTGTCGACCGTCAGGTGGATCCTGGTGCCGCCGTCGGGTGCTTCGGCGGGGTAACTGCGCTGCTCGGCACCGGCGTAGCGGTCGCGCAGCGTCTGGGCCACCAGGCGGGCCGCTTCGGGGGGCGCCGCATCGATGCGGACATCGGCGTGCCCCGGCGCGGGCAACGGCTCCTCGGCCGTCGTGGCGGCCCCCGGTCGTAGAGTGATGCGCTCAAGGCGGTCGGACAGTGGGCCTCGACCTATCATACGTATTCCTTCCGGGCCGTGCGGGGCGCGGTCGGTCACGACCACCGCCGTGGGCGGTCATTGCGGTCCGCGCGGGGTGGCTGCCCCCCCGGGTGCGTCCAGCGCTCCCCCGTTCAGGCCCCGGCGGTCTTCGCCGTCGGAACCGGGCGCGGGATGGCCGGAGCGCGAGCCCGCGGTGTATTCGCGGTGCCGGGAGACGGACCGGAGAAGCATGGAGAGACCGGAGCGATGACGGTGCGTGGCACTGTCATCGTGACAGGGAACTCCCGGTGTTCACCGGCCGTACCCGGTGCGGGCCGGAGCCGTGCGGACGGCTCCGCCCTCGCTCTCCCACCCGGCCGCGTCGTCGGCCGCGTCGGACAGCGTGTTCCGCGTACCCGCCCGACGGGCGGCCGGAACCGCTGACGGCCCGATTGTCTCCATAAAACCGCTCGCTGTACGGGTGTTGTGCGGGTCGGCCGCGGCCCGCATCAGCTCCGCTGCCCGGTCAGGGGCGGTTTCGGGCGGCACGATCAGCAGGTCCCAGCACCCCAGGGTGTAGGAGGCGAGGAACAGCTCGTGCGGGCCCTGTTCGGCCGCGAACATGCCGGCCCTCACCACGCGGCCGTTGACGGGCACCTTGTGCGGAATCGCCGGCCAGTGGGAGGGATTCACCGTGGGGGCGCCAGCGCGCAAGGCGCCGCGTGATCTGGTGCTGCGGGCACGGATGGTAGAACTGAGCTGGCCCGGGCAACGAGTGCCGGTCATCGCGTTGAGTTGAGGTGCACCCCAAGACGGCCCGCCGCTGGTTGCACCGCTTCAACCGCTCGGGCCTGGACGGGCTGGAGGACCTGGGCGGTCAGGGCCGCAAACGGCGGATCACCGAAGCGGTACGCGCCGAGATTCTCGGCCTGGTCAGGCAGCCGCCTCCAGGACGGCTGACCCTGCAGGCCGACGGGAGACCGGCCGCGGCGGATGTTCTCGGACTGCCGGAGTGGACCGTGGACGCCTTGGCAGCCGAGGCGCATCGGCTGGGTATCGCGGCCGGCCGCAGCCAGGTCCGTCGGATTCTGCTGGCTGAAGGGGTGCGCTGGCGCCGTACCCGGCCTTGGGTCCGCTCCGAGGACGCGGACTTCCAGGGAAAAGGATGAGGATCATCGAACCCCACACCTTCCCGCCCGAGGGTGCGACGGTCGTCTGCGCCGACGAGCTTGGACCGCTGATCCCGCGTAGCTTCCCGCCGGTGCCGGGCTGGTCGCCGGACGGACGCCGCATCAAGTCCGAGGTCGACCACGGTCACGGACCGGCGAAGACCTGGGTCTACGGAGCCCTGCGAATCCGGGACGGACACGAGATCACCATGAACGCGTCCTCCCGCAACAGCGCCTACCACCGGCACGCCCGCCTGTCGCAGAATGACGTGCTGCGCGCTCTGAAGGTCATGGAGTGCTACCGCTCCTTGTCGCTGGACGGGGCCGCGGACAGCAGCGGCGCCGACAATTACACCCTGGGGGAGGCTCTGGGCGCGACGGAGGAGGGCTTCGGGCTCGTCGAAGGCCGGGAATCGGCCAAGCCGGCCCTGGCACGCCTGTCCGAACGCGAGCGCCGCACCCTGGCGTCTCCCCTATGCACATCTCACGTCTGCTCAGCAATGCCCTGGCCCGGGTACGAGACGAAACCACCGGCAGCCCGCGCCGGAGCGCACCCAGGCGCCATCCCGCTCCCGTGGGTTCTCTGCTGCTCCCCGGACACCGCGTCACACGGGCAGAGGGCTCGTGTCGGCCACCGGACTTTCGATGCGATGCGCGAGAAGGCCCCGGTGGCGGATCGAGCACGGACCATGGGGACACGAACGAGGTCGGTATGCGCCAGACCGCCGTGGACCTGATGGTGGTCGTCGAGTACGGAGTGAGCATTCCCGTGCTTGCCGCCGATGCCCGCGACAACGTGATCGCGGCGCCGCAGCGGTTTTCCGGAGCGTCTCCGCACCGGTCAGCGTTTGAACGCCTTCCTGGCCTTGGCGGCGGCTTGCTTGAGGTTCCCCATCGAGCGGTCCGACCGGCCTTCGCGCTGCGTCTGCCTGTTGCGGGCGGTCCGGCCGAGGGTCTCCTTGATCCTGCCTTTGGCTGTCTGGGCTTTGTTCCTGATGACTCGTCCCATGTCCATGGTGGTCCTCGCCTGTGGTGTGGTGACTGTCGCTTCGGGGATCGTGGATGTGCGCGTTACGGAAAAGTGGTCCGCGGCTCCGTCCGGTGGCGAGATCACGCGCGCTGTTGTGGACGGGGACCGCTGGTGTGGGTGGTGCCCGATGCGCCGACGGGTGCGCCGTCGGCTTCCAAGGGGGTGGCGCTGAGAGCGAGAAGGGCCACGTCGTCCGCCGGGCCGACGGGGAAGGTCGCCAGCAGGGCGGCGAGGTCGTCGATGACGGCGGCTGCGCGGGGGGCCGTCCTGGTGGCTGCGTGATGGGTGAGGTGCGCGGCCAGGCTTTCCTCGTCGAAACGGGCGCCGTGGGAGGTGCGCGAGGCGGTCAGGCCGTCGCTGTGCAGCAGGAGTGCCTCGCCCGGTGCCAGGCGCAACGTCCGGGAGACGATCGGGGCGCCGTCGAGTACACCGAGGAGCATGCCGCCGGACAACTGCATCGGTTCAGCACGGGGGCGCAGTCCCCGGCGGGCCGGACGCAGGTGGTACGCGGGAGGGTGGCCGCCTCCGGTCAGGGTGATGGTGAACCCGCCTGCTGGGTCGGGAACCAAGGTCCCGAAGATCAGGGTGCACAGGCGGACGCCGGCGGTCGGGTCTGCCAGCAGAGCCGTGTTCAGCGTCTTCAGCACGGTGCGCGGGTCGGGCTCCAGCAGCGCCGTGGAGCGAAGAGTGTGGCGGATCATCGAGGTGAGCGCGGCCGCCGTCGTACCTCTGCCGCTCACGTCACCGAGGCAGAACGCCCACCGGCCGGCGCCCAGGGGGAAGATGTCGTAGAAGTCGCCGCCGATGTCGTGGACGGAGGCAGTCGTGTAGTGGCAGGCCGCCTGGAGGCCCGGCACGTGGGGCAGGGCCGGCGGCAGCAGGGAACTCTGCAGGGCCGTGGCGAATGCGGCGGTCCGGGCCCGGTCCTGCTCGGCCCGGTCGCGTGCCGCGCGTGCGACCTCCAGTAGTTCGCGTTCCCTGCGCAGCATGTGCAACGCGGACAGCCGCAGCTCCAGTTGGTCCATGACCAGCGTGGCCAGATCGGTCAGCGCAGCGGCCTGCTCGGGGGTGGTCCGGCGGGGCCGGGTGTCCAGGACCTCGACGGCGCCGAGCCGGTGGCCGTCGGCAGTGGTGATCGGTGCCGCGGCGTAGAAGCGGGTGCCGACGGGGCCGGTCACCATCGGGTGTGCGCGGGTCAGGGCATCGTGATGGGTGTCGGGGATGACCAGGGGAGCGTCGGAGAGGATTGCCGAGCTGCTCAAACTCGCGTCCCGGCCGGTCTGGGTGACGCCTGCCAGCCCATAGGCGGCCTTGAACCAGACCCGGTCGGTGTCCACGATCGTCACCGTCGCCATCGGGACGTCGAAGAGGCGTCCGGCCAGCGCGGCGATCCGGTCGAACGCCCCGTCCGGCGGGATGCCCAGGATGTCGTAACGGCGAACCGCCGCGATACGTCGCGCTTCTCGTTCCCGGCCGTCCTCGGAGACGAGTTCAGGCTTCCCGCTCTGTTTGCCGTCCGGCATGTGCCCACCTCGTTTCCGGTTGCCCAGGACGCTGCATACGGGTGTCATGCGCGAGGACGCGGCGGACAGCATCGTGCCCGTTGCGCCACCGGTCCGGAGAGCCTGCGGACCTGTCCGATGTCCTGCCACCCCACGCCGGAAAAGCACTGTGGGCAGCGTGGCCGGCCTGATCCACCAAATTCGCGCCGAGCGAGGCGTGGACCGCTCCTGGCCTGGTCCGGGTCTGGTGCCCGTCACGGTGTACCTACCGGAAAGGGAGCGGGCCATGGTGAGGGCGTGCTCCCGCGGTGACTCGCTGGAACGCCGCCCAGCAGCAGGGCAGAGTTGCCGTGCGAGAGGATGCGTCGTAGAGCGAGCGGCGGATGATGCAGTCGCAGGCTTCTGCCTGTCTGCGTGGCCTGCGCGGCAGCGTGCAGGAAGGCGTTGAGGCCGCTCACGTCGCAGAAGGTGACGGCGGTCAGGTCGACGTCGATGGTGCGCAGGGTGCCGTACAGGCATTCCCGCAGGGACGCGCTGACCAACGGCGCCGTCGCCAGGTCGATCTCACCGGCCAGAGTGATCAGTGCACGGTCCCGCTTGTCGTGCCGGTAAACGTTCAGACCGGGCAGGGACATGGCGCCTCCGGTTCCGGGCGTCCGGGCCGGGACGGCTGGCGGCGGTGCGGGCCGTGGTCCCGGCAGGTGTGCGCTCAGCAGCAACGCGCCGTCGGGGTCTGGAACGTCGACGTCCTGATACGAGGGTAGCCCCGGGCCCAGCGGACCGGGAGCGGCGAACCCCAAAATGCGTACGGCCGAGAGGAATTCGGGCACGGCGGTAACGGGGCGCTCGGGGACGGGGAAGCGGTCGAGGGCACGGCAGCGCACAAGACGCGGGTCCGGCCGGGCTGCGCATGGAGCCCGACTCGGGCATCGGCGCGACCACCGGGACGAGTGCGGGGTGCGGCGACTACGCGGACGTCGGCGCGGCTCATCAGCCCTCGAATCCGTACTGGCACCGAGTGCCCGCTCGCCGCCCGGGGCAGGCCCGTAGTTGCTGCCGCGAGAACGGCACGGCAGGCCCGGTCACAGGCCCGCCGCGTCGCGCTGTTCTCCCTGTCAGGATCTCCGGCCCTGGAAGGCGCCGGTGGTCCTGTGCCGCGGGCGCAGACGTCCGCGGCCTCCGTCCCTGTGGTCCCGGCGGGCGGGGACGGCGGGAGGGGCGGCGGTGACCGGCCGCGGCCGGGCCGGGCTGCGGAAGCCGCGGCGGTCCGGAAGGCGGCGGCTGTACCGGTGCAGCGCGATCCGGTCGTCGTGCTGGGCGTTCAGAAGATGGATCACGAATACTCCCAGAGCGATCATCGCGAGTATGACAGTGACGGTGAGGCCGGTGCCCATGGCCGTGTCACCTCCCGTCGGTCGTGGAAACCGGTGCGGCCATGGCGCCGCCCTCCGCCTCCCATGTCTCGGTGCGGCCCGGCGAAGCCGCCTCGGCAGAGGCCGCGGGGTGACGGGCCAACTCGGCCCCCATGAGTTCACTGCCCGTTAGGGCGGTGCGCGGGTCCGAAGCGGCGCGCATGAGCCGTGCGGCGGCGGCCGCGCCGGTCTCCGGAGGGACGATCAGCAGGTCCCAGCGCCCGACGCGGTAGGAGAGCAACAGGAGCTGATGCGGGTCCTGCTCGTCGGTGAACCAGCCCACCTTGATCACACGGCCGTTGGCAGGGATCTTGCGTGGCACAACCGGCCAGTGCGTCGGGTTGACGGTGATGCGCGTGATGCGGCCCCACAGCGGTTCCAGCTGCCCGGTCAGGGCGGGAAGCTCACGTGCGAGGTCACGCGAGCGTGGCCACCAAGCGCCGTCGAGCAGCCCGGTGCGCGGGCCCGAGGGCTTGAGGGAGAGCCGGACCGGCGGCTGGCCGGAGGGGCTGACAGCCGGCGCGGCCGGCGGGGCTCGTTCGGTGATCACCATCATGGTGTCGACCCGTCCCCGGACCTGGCGTGCCCGGCCCGGTACTTGGAACCGAGAGAGATACCGGCAAGGAAGCCGGTCAGGAAATGCTCTCGGTACCACCAGCGTACTCTGCCGGCAGCGCCGACCACGACTGCCGACTGCCGGAGCCCTGCCGCAGAGACCCTGACCAGGGAAGTGGTGGTTCGAGAGTAGGCTGGTTACACCGAGGGCTCCTCGTACGCGGGCTGCGTTTCCCGTGTCGTTCTCGGCGAAGCACCACACCGGGGCTGCCCCGGGCGAGGTGGCGTGATGACCACGAACACACTCGGTCCGCCGGTGACCGGCAAACGGGCCTCCCGGCCATGGACACCTCAGCAACTGCTGCCGCAATCGGGTGCGGACGGTGCGCCATGACCGTTGACCCTTTGCTGCCCGTGATGCTGCCGGACGGCGCCCGAGCCCATCAGGCGGGCCCAGGGATAGCCGTACTGAGGATGGAGACGGCTCCTCGCCGCGACGGGACCTTCGACGGCACGTGGTGGCCGAGGTCCCGGGACCTGGAGACCGAGTTGCCCGGCTTGATCCGCGTGTTGACCGAGCGGCTGGGGCCCCTCGCGCGTCTCGGACTGGACGCGAGCGCCTGGGACGCGCACCCGCACCACTTGGTCGTCGACGGTCACCTGATCCGTATCGACTGGTCCGAGGTCGGCGACGGCACAATGCTCGTCACCCGTGGGCGGCAGGACATCTTCTCCTTCCTGATGCTCCCGCCACAGGCCGACGCGTCCGCGGCACGCGCAGCCATGGCCATGGCCATCCAGGACGGCAACAGCACATCGGCCGCGGAGATCTTTGCCGCCACCGGAGTCATCCCCGCTTGAGGAGCAGAGCCCTGGCCTGCCAACGGCCTGCTCCGTTGCCGCAGAGGAGCGGGCCGGCGACTCGGCGCACAGGTCGGAACCGAGCTGGGCGTGAGAGTGCTCGGTGCTGTCACCGCGACCACAAGGACTGTCTCGTCGCACGCGATGGTCGAGGGCCGGGTCTGCGCGATGCAAGGCATGAGTACGGCGGTGCCGGCGGTCAATGAACAACCGTTGCACACAGTGGCGTGTTCCCGCACAGCGGGGCGGCATCGCAGCGAATTTCGCTCCCGGCGGTAGAGCGCTGTTGCCTTCCCATAGCCGAAGAGCATGGGGCTGGTATACGCCATCGCGGAACTTCGTGATGCAGCAAACCTGGGGATTTCGGCTTGTCTCCTCACTTCGTGTCCTGGCCACTGCTGTGCAGCAGACAGGGAAGATTTCGTCCGTTCGAGCCGCCCGTCCGGGGCCCTCGCCGGAGTAGGGTGACGTAGCTGGGAACACTCCGCGCGCCGTCTCCACGTCGGCGCCGTTCCCGGCGAGAGGCCATGCCGGGCGGCCGAAAACACCCCCGGGGGCAGGTTCGCGCCATGACGACGACCATCGCTCTCTTGCCGACTGCCGACATGCATGTGGCTTCGTCAGGGCACGTGTCGCTGAATCAGCCCGGCGCGCACCGAGGACTGCTGGACGGCGCCTGGTGGCCACGCTCCTGTGGTCTGGCACGCAAGCTTCCCGCCCTCATCGATCTGCTCGACCACCGCTGGGGGCGGATCACCCACGTCACGGTCAAACCCACGTACTGGCCGCTGAACCCGTGGAGGCTGCAGGCCACCGGCCATGTGGTGCACGTGGGGCGATTCGGGCAGGAGCAGGACCCGCGCATACGGTCACTGCTCTCCTGCACCGTGGACCGCTGGAACCCACTGATCATCCCGCTGGGGAGCGGCCCATCCGCGGCCGCACGGGCGATGGCCGCCGCAGCCGATCCGCACAGCCACGGCACGGCCGCCGCCCTGATCGCGAACGAGGACGCCCTTGGCCTCGGATACCCCGACGACGCCGGGGAGAGTCAGGGCGTCACCGCGCCGCACCTGGGTGGGGTACCGGCCGCCCCCTTCGGCTTACCGGCCCGGGCGCGATGACGACGATGACGATCGTGCTCACCGTTGCCCATCTTCTCGTGTTGGCCGCAGCAGGAGTTGTCCTTTCCCGCGCACTCCATGCCCGGCCCACCCAATGGATTGCCTCCTTCGAGTTCAGCGAGGTACCGCTCGGCCGTCGCGGCTGCAGCGCGAAGCCTCCTGAGGATTCAGCACGTCGAAGGGCGCGTTCTTGTTCCGGCCGTGCTACAGCGTCGCCGGCACCGCCGGCAGCCCGTATTCCCGAGGCATCGATGCCGGGAGCCTGGGGCGGGGCCGGAGCAGGGCCGGGGCGCTGCTGACCCGCGCCCGGGGCACCCGCCTCCTGCCGGCTTCCCCGGCCGCCTGACAACACTGCGGCCGAAACCTCTGCCGAGGCAGGGCACGGTGCAGAGGTTCCCCGGCTGCCTCGAAGAACCAGGGGCGGCCCGGGGCTCAGCAGGTCGTGGGTGCCGTTGACCGGCGGGCATCCGCCCAGTTGGGCGGCTCGGGAGGCAGACCACGATCCGTGCAGCCGGTATTCGTGAGTGGCGCGATCGCGGCGTCGTGGACCCGAAGGAATACAAGACAAGACCGGAGTACACGAAGCGGTCTCACGTGGGCACCACCACCGACAAGGGTCACGGCCACGGTCCGCACCGGACTGCCCACCTGCTGCCTGTTGGCCTTCGCGATCCTCGCCGATGCGCTTCCTGCAAGTGCTCGCGGACCAGCAAGCGGCCCGCGTCGGGCCAGCAGCCGTCGGCCGCGAGCCCCTCGACGCTGGCTGACGGGTCAGCCCTGCGCGCATCGAGGTGGCCGCGTATCAGGTCGCGTGCCGCACGGTCGATCACGATCTGCGCGGGCCGGAGCCCGAAGATCTTGTGTATGGGTGTGAAAGAAGCCGGAGGTCTCCAAGAAACTGCCGTGCCGGTTGCCCGGTACCTCGCAGACAGCCGCCGGGCCGGCCGCGCACACACGACCGGGGGGGCGGAGCGCCATACATCGCGACGCCGTCGAACTCCGCGGCCCGCAACGTCAGGATGGCGGCCATGGCGTCGCCGGACGGCTCACCCACGTGCCGGCCACGCCATGACACCCCCCTCGATGACAGCCAGGGCTCCGGGTGTGCTCGGCCCGAACGCGGGTAAGCCGGGCCCGGGCCTCCCGGGTGTCACCAGACTGTCACTGGACAGACTCCTCCACCGCCAGCGGCCTGCCACCCCCTGCGGCCCTGGCTTGAAGACACCCAAGCCGAGTATGAGCCAGTGCCCGATCACCGGTGACGCCAGGGCACGTGACGACAACAGATGATCACGCATTCGCAGGCGGGCGGCCCTGACGACAGCAGGCAACGAGGTGCACGTAGGTCCGCGGTGATACCGGATCGCCCCGCCCGGACTGGGGTAACGGGTACGGGAAGAGTGAGGGGCACTCGGCCCGATCAGCTCTGCAGCCGGCGGTGCGTGGGTAGTAATGACACCGGCACCAGCGGCAGTGCGAGCCTCTTCGTCCTGACGCGCGGGGCGGCGCTGCCGACGTGGGGTTCGTTGCCGCGAAACCTGCGCGGATGAAGGACTGATGCACCGAACTCGCCGATGTATCACCGCCGACAAGGGCTGGCATGGGCTCGGAATCGCCGGTTGACGAGGAGACCGGCGAGCGGCGAGCGGCGAGCGGCTGCCGATCCTGGGCGTCCCTGCCGGATGCTCCCTGCACCGACGACCGGGCTGACGGCAGGTCTGCGGGCCGGGGTCGTGGCGCCTTGACGCACCGCGGCATCTGCTGCCCCGCCCCGCAGCTGCGTCGGTCAGGCCCGGGGTTCCTTCAAGGTGACGTTCCTGCCTCTGACCAGGAGCCACACCATCAGCAGGAACTCGCCGGCAAAGGCGAACATGGCAACCTCGGCCGCATAGCCGGCAGACAGCAGGGGGCCGAAGCTGTCCACCAGGTAGCCGAGTCCTGCGATCACGAGCAGGGTTCCCAAAACCTTGGGGACGTAGCCTGACTTGTAAGCAAGGTACCCGAGTGTCAGCAGGTGGAAGGCGAAGAGAATGAGACCGGCGTCCCAGATGTCGTGGAAGGCGTCGATCTTCATCAGCGCTTCTTCATGCGACCGGCCCGCGCTTGACGCCCCAGGCCGCATGCTACCCCGGACGAGTGAAGGCACTCCGGCCAGCTGACTCACGGCGACCATGAGCACCGCTGCGTACGCGAGCCTGAACCACGCCGCAAGTGCGGAGAGACCCTTGTGCGCTGGTGCGAAGAAGGCCAACAGCGACCAGGCCACGATGACATCGAGAACGGCCACCAACGCCCAGGCGGCGACGCCGTAACGGAACGTCATCTCGGAAGCGTGTATGTCGCGTGCTGTCCTTTCGGCATCACCTTCAGTGACAAGGTTCTCCACGACGGTGAAATTCGCGAAGGCGGCGAGGGCGGCCATCGCCAGAATTCCCATGCCCGCGACCAAGGCCGCCCTGCGTAGGTCTCGGTTCGTCGGCTCCGAAGCCTCCATGCTTCCCTCCCGGGTGAATGCCTGAACGGGGCCCGGCTGCTCCAGGGCGACAGAAGTCACCCACGAGGCCCACCGGGCAGCACTCCCGCACGACTGCCCTCCGTGCAGGCGACCGGGTTGACGGAGCGCCAACCCCTGAAGATCAACACCAGCGGAAAAGCTATTTCGAACAGGCCGCCAGGAACGAGGAACGCGATTCCGGCGCCGGTATCAAGGTCGACTGCTCCCAACATATCGGCCAGAACCCCTGCCAGCAGGGCGGCGTAGCCCGCGATCCCGAGCATCGACAGCCACCGGGCGACCAGCCCGGAGTGCAGCAACAGGTAGGACAGGATGAGGCCGGCGGCGCCCGACAGGGTGTAGACGAGCAGAACGTAGTCCTCGAATTGGTGTCGGCTCACCAAAAAGTAGACCCCTACCGCGATGATCGCCGCGCCTTCCATGGCCCGGAGAATGAGGTAGCCCGCCGACAGGTTCTGCCCGTGTGGCTTGAGGACGGGGAACAACGCGATACCGATCACGGCAGCCGCTGAAGCTGTGTACCACTCCAGAAAAACCCCGCCGAACAGCGTCCCGCTGCTTGGGGGGACATCGGAGAAGTAAGCATGTACGAGGGAACTGCCCGCGGCAAAGGTGACCGTCGAAGAGATGAAGAGCAGTCCCACGAAGATGGCAGTTTTCCTGTGTGTCATGTGCGTTCTCCTCTGCGCTGCGCACACGGAAGCCGGGACGACGGATGTCGGTGACCGGCGTCGGCGTACCGGTCTCGATGGGGCTCGCCGAGAAGTACCGGCCTGATGTCTTCTCCCATGCGCCTCAGGCCCGTATCTTCCCGGTCAGGGAGTACGGCATCGACGGGGCTCCCTTCGGAAACCGTTGCGGCGCCGGCCCCTCGGGCCGGGTCCTTCAGAGCTTCCTCCCGCCGACGCCCACCCGCCAGGGTCCGCGCGATCCTCTTCCGGACAGCGGAGAACCCAAAGACCTGGTTCTGGAGCTGTCGCCCTGCCCGCACGGCCATGGCGGGCCCGGCCCCTCCCGCGTTTCGTGGACAGGAGGAGTACGCCGATCAGCGGGCCCGGCTTCGTCGGGGTGCGGTGCCTGATGCACCGTCCGGTATGGCGCCTGGGGCCGGAGTGTTCTCTGAGCCGGAACGTGCCGACGACGACGAGTCGCAAAGCACGGGATGCAACCGGTCGGGGCTTCAACCGTGTCATTGCAGATGCAAGTGCCACCACAGGCGCCAGCCAAATCGGCGGGGCGCCGGGTGGTACACCGGGCATGGCTTCGAGGAGGACACACGATGCAACGATGGGGACACATCCGATCGGTGGGGGCCGCGGTGGCACTGGCGGCTGGGGGCGTCATGGCCACAGCCACCGGGGCGGCAGCAGCTCCGGCCAAAGCCGCGGCCGCCTACAACAAAGCATGTGGCGCCGGCTACAAGGTCGTGAACCAGGCCGACATAGGAAAGGTGGGCACGTCCTACCTGACCTACAACGCCGCGACGGGGAAGAACTGTGCGGTGACCGTCCGGAAAACCGCTGGTCCTGCTGTCCATATGTACGTCTGGGTCCAGCGGGACGACACGAGAGACTACGCCGATGACGACGGCTATTACCGTTCGTACGCGGGTCCGGTCTACCTCGATGCCAAAGGCTACTGTGTCTCCTGGGGTGGAGTAATCGCGGGTGAGTCAGCCGGTAAGAGCGGCACCAACTGTGGCCGCATCGCCCGGTGAGGTGTACCAGCCGGACCTGGTGATGCGGCGGAGAAAGAGGAGGCGACGGCCTCTTGCTCCCAGCAAAACCTGGTTCTCGCCACCACTTGATGGCGAACAGCCGGCCAAACCCCACGACCGGGCAAAGTGTTCTTGAACCCTTCCCACAACGGCCGTGGTCCGCGCCTGATGTGATGCTCCGTCCGCCTGAGCTGAACGGTTCTGTTTTCTGGAACTCTCAGGTTCGTGCTGTCCTACGCAACCGATCCTCCCCACCACCTCCCCAGCGCCGGCGAGATTGCCCAGGTTCTCCCAAGCAGTGCCCCTGCGCTGGGAGACAAAGGGGGAGGTCGCGACGGCAGCAGATGCTCCGGGGCGCTGCCCCGGGCCCGTGGTGTGTCCGGGGGCCAGCTCCGACCATCGTGTCATCGAGTCGGCCGGGGCCCTCGGCGTCGGTCACAAACAGCACGATGCTGTGCCCGACGACACGCACGCGGCCCAGTTGGCACGGAGCGACCCAGGATGGGGGCAGCCGTCGGGGTGGGGAACTGACGCGTGCCGACCGGGCCGCGCGCCCGGATGGCCGTGGCGAACTCGTGTGTGTCGGGCCCGAGCGTGCTGGGCCGCCCGTCGAACAGGACGTGGTGCGGGTCTGGCGTCCCGCGTACCGGCCATCCTGGAGTGCGGCGACGGACGGGAGGTCTTCGGGCCTGCCTTCTGACGGAACGCTTCTCCGCAGCGGAACTAGGCCGGTTGTCAGTGGACTCGGTCTTCGGTGTCTTCCGTGGTGTCGTCGTCGGGCAGGTGGACATCGTTGACGGAGATGTTGACCTCGACGACTTCCAGGCCGGTCATCTGTTCCAGGGCTGAGGTCACGTTGTTGCGGACGTCGGCGGCGATGGTGGGGATGCCGCCCCCGTACTCGACGACCACGTCCAGGTCGATGGCTGTCTGCCGTTCACCGACTTCGACCTTGACCCCGCGGCTGAAGTTCGAGCCGCCGCCGGGGACTTTGTCGCGCATCGCACCGAAGGTACGGGCAAGGCCGCCGCCCAGTGCGTGGATGCCGGGCACTTCGCGGGCCGCCATTCCGGCGATCTTCTCCACCACTCCGTCCGCGATGGTGGTCTTGCCCCGGGGCGAGGACAACTGGGCGGGGCCGGTCCGCCCGGATGGTGTCGTCGCGTTGTCCGGGCGGCGGGGCTCAGCGGGTTGGTGCGTGCTCGGGCTGATCGGCTCCGTCATGCGAAGCCACCTCCTTGGGTGGTCCCCCGGCTCTCATGCTCCAACGGTCGGAGTTACGCCGTACACCCCGAGTACCGGCCAACTCAGCATCTGCGCAGGCTTTAACGATGTCTCCGGGGCGTCGCTCCCCCATCCGGAGCACCTGCGGCTTTGAGGTCCGGCGCGCTGTTCATGACGGCGCCGGATGACAGAGCCGCCACTACCCGGTGGGCGTGTCAGGGGCGGTCCGGGTCCCCTGACGGATTGGGGTGCCGGCGTGGTGCAGGCTTTTGAGGGCCTGCCGGCAGGAGGCGAACAGGCCGGCCTCCAGGTAGTCGATGCCCGCCTCCTGGCAGTACCGGCGGACGATGGGCTGCGCCTTGCGCAGGGGCGGGCTGGGCATGTTCGGAAACAGGTGGTGTTCGATCTGGTAGTTCAGGCCGCCCAGTGCGATGTCGGTGAACCAGCCGCCGCGTACGTTCCGGGAGGTAAGAACCTGGCGGCGCAGGAAATCGAGGCGTTCGGGGCCGGTCAGGGTGGGCATGCCCTTGTGGTTGGGAGCGAAGATGGGGCCCAGGTAGACGCCGAACAGACACTGGTGGGCCGTCAGGAAGGCCACCGCCATGCCGGGCGGGAGCACTAGCGCCCTCCTGGGGAGAATCTGGGGAGTACAGAGGCCGCTGGGGAGAACCGGCTACGCAAAGCGAAACAACGCTGAAAGCACTGAAAGGCCGATCTCCGCAGGTCAGAGGCGCGGAAGGCTGCAAAATCACAGGTCAGACCGGTCCGGTAGACGGCTTCATGACATGGGTGCCCAGGTCGCGCCGTTCGGCGCCCCCGGAAAGGAGCCGCCCCAGGTAGGCAACCGGTGCCCCGCGTCCTCACCGCTCCAGCGGGCGGTGGGCGGTCTCGGGCAGCCGGAGGTAGACGGCGGAGGAGACCAGGCACAGCACGGCCACGTACACGGGGAAGAGGCCGGCCTGCCCCATGTCCTTGAACAGTGTGCCGATGTAGGGCGCCGTGCCGCCGAAGAGGGCGACGGTGAGCGAGTAGGGGAACCCGATGCCCGCGGCGCGCACCCGCGCCGGGAACGTCTCCGCGTTCACGGCCGCCGAGATGGCCGTGAAGCCGCTCAGCAGGATCATGCCCGCGCACTGCACGAGCAGCAGCGTGACGAAGGAGTCGTCGAGCGCGCGCAGCAGCGGCACGCTCAGCACGGCGAAGCCGATCCCGAACATCAGCAGCAGCGGCTTGCGCCCGAAACGGTCGGACACGATGCCCGCGACGGGCTGGAGCACGGCGAAGAACGTCAGAGAAAGGGTGCCGGCCAGCAGCGCGTCTGCCTTCTCAACTCCGGCGTTCAGCTCAGCATACGTCGGCAGGAACGACGTCCACGTGTAGTACGCGAGCGTACCCCCCGCGGTGATCCCGCAGATCAGCAGCGACTCGCGCGGATGGCGGCGCAGCGCCTCGAAGAGACCGGGACGGGGCGCCTTCGCCTGCTCCTCGATGGGGGTCTGCTCTGCTCGAACGGAATTGAGAGCTTGGGGAAGGGTCTCGTGGGCGCCGCGCCGGACCCAGAAGCCCACCAGGCTCAGGAGCGCGCCCAGCACGAACGGGACGCGCCAGCCCCAGCTGCCCATGGCGGCGGGCGCAAGGTTCGCGACGAGCACCGCCGCGACGCCGGACGCGACGAGTTGCCCGATGGTCGTCGACACGTACTGGAAGCTGGAGAAGAGCCCCCGTCGCCCGGGCCCGGCCGACTCCACGAGGAACGTGGTCGACGCGGCGAACTCTCCGCCCACCGACAACCCTTGCAGCAGCCGGGCCAGGACGAGGATGGCGGGCGCGAGGATCCCGGCGGCGGCGTACGTCGGCGTCAGCCCCACCAGCAGGCTGCTGCCGCCCATCAGCAGAATGGTCACCGTCAGCGCCGCACGGCGCCCGCGCCGGTCGGCGACCGCACCCATCAGCAGCCCGCCGATGGGCCGCATGAAGAACCCCACCGCGAAGACCGCGAACGTTGACAGCAACGGCACGAGCGAATTCCCCGCGCTCTTGGGAAAGATCTGCGCGGCGATGTATGCGGCAAGGAAAGTATATGTATACCAATCGTACCATTCGACCGCATTACCGACCGAGGCGGCTAGCAGCTGCCGCACAGGACGCGCCGGAGATGTCACAGCACTCGCGCGAAACGTCTCATCAGTAGCGAAATGCGGCCCGTCCACGGGCGCAGAGCCTTTTCTGAAAGCTGTCATGATGACGAATCTCCCCGCCTTCGGGCACGGCGATTACGCCACGCCAATCTCTCCAGAGTGCGTAGCGCTAACGCCACGGACGAACCTTCACCAGCGACCGCTTCATCGAGGTCGCCTGACACCAGGAACGAGAACCTCCACCTCGCAAGGGCTCGGCTCAGGCGCTCGCAGCACACCTGACTACCCGTCAGGCAAGTCAGCGGATAGTCAGAATCGACCCGGCCAGAGGCGGCGGAGCCCAGTAACACCTGCACATGAATGACCGCTCACACATCTATGCCGACCTGCATCGATGCAGGCACGAGGCACTCAAGTAGACTGCCTGGGCGTCCGTGCAGGAGAACCAGTCGTACCATTCCACCGCGTTGCCGACCGACGCCGCGGCCAGCTGCCGTACCTGCGACACCTTCCGCGGCGCGCCGTCCTCCGTCACGTCCTCGGCCTGTTGCACACATGTCATGGTCCTCCGCTCCGGGTCCTTCTCCTTCGCCCGCCGCTGGGGCAGGATGAGCCGACAGGTGATCATGTACCGGTGAGGCGGCCCGCCGCCAGCGGTCCCGGCAGCCGAAAGGAGATGGCAACGTGCGCGTAGCACTGTTCGTCACCTGCATCAACGACACGCTCCACCCGGACACCGGCCGGGCAGTGATCACGCTGCTGGAACGCCTCGGGGTCGAGGTGGGATTCCCGGAAGCGCAGAGTTGCTGCGGCCAGCCGCAGTTCAACACCGGTTACCGGCATCTGACCGAGCCGCTGGTGCACCGATTCGACCGTGCTTTCGCCGATTACGACCATGTGGTCACCCCGTCCGGGTCGTGTGCGGCGATGGTGCGGGACAACTATCCGCGGATCGCCGCGCGGGCCGCGGAGGAGGGGCGCGCCGGGCGGGAGGAGCTGGCGCGGGCCGCGGCGAGCGCCGTGCCGAAGACGTACGAGCTGACCGAGTTCCTGGTGGACGTGCTGAAGGTGACGGACGTGGGCGCGTACTACCCGCACACCGTCACGTACCACCCCACCTGTCACGGCCTGCGGATGCTGGGCCTGGGCGACCGGCCGCGCCGGCTGCTGGAGCACGTACGGGGGCTGGAGCTGCGGGAGCTGCCGGGCGCCGAGGAGTGCTGCGGCTTCGGCGGCACCTTCGCGGTGAAGAACCCTGCGGTGTCGGCCGCGATGGGCGCCGACAAGGCGCGGGCGATCCGGGAGACGGGCGCGGAGGCGGTCTGCACGGTCGACAATTCCTGTCTGCTGCACATCGGCGGCACGCTCCGGCGGCAGGGCGCGGCGGCCCGGCCCGTGCACATCGCGGAGATCCTGGCCGCCACGGAGGCCGACGCCCGGGAACCCGCCCATGCCCCCGCCGAGGAAGGGAGTCCGCGGTGAGCGGCACGTATCTCGGTATGCCCGCGTTCCCGGCGGCCGCCGCGTCCTCCACGCAGGACGAGCGGCTGCGCGGCAACCTGCGCCACGCCACCCACACCATCCGCGACAAACGGGCCAAGGCGGTGGCCGAGCTGGACGACTGGGCGCGGCTGCGGGCGGCGGGCGCCGCCGTCAAGGACCGTACGCTGCGCCATCTGGACCATTACCTGGAACAGCTGGAGGAGTCGGTGACGGCCGCCGGCGGGCAGGTGCACTGGGCGGCGGACGCCGCCGAGGCCAACGCCATCGTCACCCGGCTGGTGCGGGAGACCGGCGAGCGCGAGGTCGTCAAGGTCAAGTCGATGGCGACGCAGGAGACCGGGCTGAACCGGGCGCTGGCCGACGCGGGCATCAGCGCGTACGAGACGGACCTGGCGGAGCTGATCGTGCAGCTCGGGGACGATCTGCCGTCGCACATCCTGGTGCCCGCGATCCACCGCAACCGGAGCGAGATCCGCGACATCTTCCGGGAGCAGATGGGGCGTTGGGGCCGCCCGGCGCCGGAGGAACTGTCCGACGCGCCGTCCGAGCTGGCGGAGGCGGCGCGGCTGCATCTGCGCGAGAAGTTCCTGAACGCGAAGGTCGGGGTCTCCGGCGCCAACTTCATGGTGGCCGACACCGGGACGCTGGTCGTCGTGGAGTCCGAGGGCAACGGCCGGATGTGCCTGACCCTGCCGGAGACGCTGATCTCGGTCGTCGGCATCGAGAAGGTGGTGCCGACCTGGCAGGACCTGGAGATCTTCCTTCAGCTGCTGCCCCGGTCCTCGACGGCCGAGCGGATGAATCCGTACACCTCGATGTGGACCGGCACGACGGACGGCGACGGACCGCGCGCCTTCCACCTCGTGCTGCTCGACAACGGGCGCACCGACACCCTCGCCGACACGGTGGGCCGCCAGGCGCTGCGCTGCATCCGCTGCTCGGCCTGCCTGAACGTGTGCCCGGTGTACGAGCGGGCCGGCGGGCACGCATACGGCTCGGCGTACCCCGGTCCGATCGGCGCGATCCTCACCCCGCAGCTGCGCGGTACGGCGAGCGAGCTGGACGCCTCGCTGCCGTACGCGTCGTCGCTGTGCGGCGCCTGCTACGAGGTGTGCCCGGTGGCCATCGACATCCCGGAGGTACTGGTGCATCTGCGGGAGCGGGTGGTGCAGGGCGGCCGGGTGACGCGACGCGGCGTGAAGACCGTCCTCAAGCCCGCCAAGAGGCACGCCGCCGAGCGGGCCGCGATGCGCGCGGCGGGGTTCGCGTTCGACCATCCGGGGGTGCTGCGTACGGGCCAGCGGCTGGCGGCCCGTACCCGGCGGCTGCATCCGCGCCGGCTGCCGGGGCCCGGGCGCGCCTGGTCGGACACCCGGGACCTGCCGCCGGTGCCGGCCGAGTCCTTCCGGGACTGGTGGCGGCGCACGCGGGGAGAGGAGCGGGCGAAGTGAGCAGCAGGGATGTGGTGCTGGCGCGGGTGCGCCGGGCGCTGGCGGACGTGCCGCGCGGTGAGGGGTACGAGGATCCGCCGGTCCCGCGCGACTATCTGCGGGTGCACGGCTCCCGTACGGCGGCGGAGCGGGTGGCGCTGCTGGCGGAGAATCTCGCGGAGTACCGGGCGGTGGTGCATCGTTGCGGCGCGGGCGACGTGGGCACGCTGGTCGCGCGCTTGCTCAACGAGCACGGTGCGCGGTCCGTACTCGTACCGCCGGGGTTGGATCCGGAGTGGACGGCTGCCGCGGAGCCCGCCCGCGTCCACGACCGGGCGGCGAGCACCGCGCGGGAACTGGACGCGGTGGAGAGTGTCGTGACCGGCTGCGCGGTGGCGATCGCCGAGACCGGGACGATCGTGCTGGACGGTTCGCCCGACCAGGGGCGCCGCCGGGTTTCGCTCGTTCCCGATCACCACATCTGTGTGATCCGTGTGCCGGACCAGGTTGTCGACTCGGTGCCGCAGGCGCTCGAACGCCTTGATCCGGCCCGGCCGTTGACGTGGATCTCGGGTCCGTCGGCGACCAGTGACATCGAGCTGGACCGGGTGGAGGGGGTGCACGGGCCGCGGAAGCTGGAGGTGGTCCTGCTTTCGGAGTGAGGGGCACGGCCGGGCCGGGGCGGTGGGAAGTGACGCGCGGATGTCTTGTCATGCACGCCACCAACGTTCGACCCTGACGCTTCCTGTTGCCTTACGTTCGGAGCTGTTCCATGAACGTACGCCGCATCAACCGCCGGTCGTTCCTCGCCACCGGTGCCGCGCTGGCCGGGTGGGCCGCCTTCACCGCACAGAAACGGTCCTTCGCCGCCACCGTCGGCACGACCGCCACCGCCGGCACCGAGTGGGACGCCGCCCCGCGCGTCTTCCAGGTCAACCGCGAACCGGCCCGCGCCCGCCTCGTCCCGTACGCGGACGCCCGGGCGGCGCGCACCGGGGAGTTCGGCGCGTCACCGTACTACTGCTCGCTCAACGGCAGCTGGCGCTTCCATTGGTCGAAGAACCCCGACGAGCGGCCCCGCGACTTCTTCGCGCCCCGGTACGACGACAGCGGCTGGGACCGGATCACCGTGCCCTCCAACTGGGAGATCGAGGGCTATCCGGAGCCGATCTACCTCAACGTCAAGTACCCCTGGATCGGTTACGAGGACCCGCGGCCGCCGCACGTCCCGCACGGCTTCAACCCTGTCGGCTCCTACCGGCGCACCTTCACCGTGCCCGCCGACTGGGACGGCCGCCACACCCTGCTCTCCTTCCAGGGCGTGAAGTCGGCGTTCTTCGTGTGGGTCAACGGCGAGCGGGTCGGTTACAGCGAGGACAGCTACACGCCGGCCGAGTTCGACATCACCGAGCGGCTGCGTCCCGGCACGAACGTGCTGGCCGTCGAGGTCTACCGGTGGTCCGACGGCAGTTGGCTGGAGGACCAGGACATGATCGACCTGTCCGGGATCTTCCGCGACGTGTACCTGTACTCCACGGCCTCCGTGCACCTCCAGGACCTCCACGTGCGCACCGCTCTGGACGCCGCGCACCACGACGCGGAGATGACCGTGGAAGCGACGGTACGCAACCGGGGCGCGGCAGCGGCGGACGCGCACCGGCTCGGCGCGGTGCTGTACGACGGCCGGGGACGGCCGGTGCTGCCCGCGCCGCTGACCGCGACGGTCCGCTTCACCGGCGGGCAGGACGTCACAGTCGCACCGAAAGCCACCGTCCGGGCCCCGGACCTGTGGTCCGCCGAGACGCCGAACCTCTACACGCTCGTCCTCACCCTCACCGACCCGGCGGGCCGCACCGTCGACGTACAGAGCACCCGCGTCGGCTTCCGCTCCATCGCGTACGGGCCCGGCAAGCTCACCGTCAACGGGCAGCCGGTCGTCTTCCGCGGCGTCAACCGGCACGAGACCGACCCCGACCGCGGACAGGCCGTCCCGGAGGAGCGGATGCTCCAGGACATCCGCATCATGAAGCAGCACAACATCAACGCCGTACGCACCTCCCACTACCCCGCCGACCAGCGCTGGCTGGACCTGTGCGACGAGTACGGCCTGTACGTCGTCGGCGAGGCCAACCTGGAGTCGCACGGGGTGCGCGACTGGCTGCCCGGCAGCCTTCCGGCGTGGACCGGAGCCTGCCTGGACCGGATGCGGTCCATGGTCGAGCGGGACAAGAACCACCCGTCCGTCGTGGTGTGGTCGCTGGGCAACGAGGCGGGCCAGGGGCTCAACTTCGTGGCGATGGCCGGCTGGACGCGCCGCCGCGACCCGTCCCGGCCGCTGCACTACGAGGGCATGAACGCGGTCGCGGACATCGAGAGCCGGATGTACGGCAAGCCGGACGAGGTCGAGCGGTACGGCAGATCCGGCAACCCGAAACCGTTCATCCTGTGCGAGTACGCGCACTCCATGGGCAACAGCACCGGCAACTTCCAGGAGTACTGGGACGTCTTCGAGCGTTACCCCAACCTGCACGGCGGCTTCATCTGGGACTTCGTCGACCAGGCCATCCGCCGGCCCGTCCCCGGCGACCCGAAGCGCACCTATCTGTCCTACGGCGGCGACTGGCACCCCGGCTACCCAACCGACTGGAACTTCAGCTGCAACGGCATCGTCGCCGCCGACCGCGCGCCGCACCCGGCCATCCATGAGGTGAAGAAGGTCTACCAGGCCGTTCGGGCAGCCGCGGCCGACCTCGCCACCGGCACGGTTCGGGTCACCAACCGGCAGCTGTTCCTGGGCCTGGACGCCTACGAGCTGCGCTGGGAGGTCACCCGGGACGGAGAGCGCTTCCAGCACGGCACGCTCCCCGCGCCGAAGGTCGCGCCGGGCCGGGACACGACCGTACGGATTCCCTTCGAGCGGCCCGAACGGCCCGCTCCGGGCGCCGAGTACTGGCTGAATCTCTCCTTCGTGCTGCGGCACGCCACCTCCTGGGCCGACGCGGGCCACAGCGTCGCCGCCGAACAGCTCGCACTGCCCTGGCACGCCCCCGCAGCCGCCGCCCCCTCCCCCGCCGGACTGCCGCCGCTGCACCTCACCGAGTCGGACCACGCCGTCACGGTCGGCGGGCGCGACCTGGAACTCGTCCTCGACAAGGCGAGCGGCACCCTGTCGGCCTACCGCCACCGCGGGCGGGCCCTGCTGACCGCCGGCCCGGTGCCCAACTTCTGGCGCGGCCCCACGGACAACGACATCGGCCGGGACGCGCACAAGTCGCTGCGCACCTGGCGCGAGGCGGGCGCCAAGCGCACCGTGACGCGGGTGAAGGCCGCCCAGCCGTCCGCCTCCGAGGTGACCATCGAGGTCTCGGCCACCCTGCCCACCTCCCCCGCCGCCTCACGGTGGGACACCGTCCTCACCGTGCGCGGTGACGGCGAGGTGCGGGTACGGCACACGCTGACGCCGGGCGCCGGACTGCCCGACCTGCCCGTGGTGGGCGCGCTGCTGACCGTACCGGCCGGGCTGGAGACCTTCAGCTGGTACGGACGCGGACCGCACGAGAACTACTGGGACCGGCACTCGGCGGCCTTCGTCGGCCGCTACCGCGGCAGCGTCGACGCCCAGCTCGGCAACTACGTCCGGCCGCAGCAGACCGGCAACGTGACCGACGTACGCCACGCCTCCCTCACCGGCCACGACGGTACGGGGCTGACCGTGCGCGCGGAGCCCGGCGACGGCGCGCCGCTCCTGGAGCTGAGCGCCCTGCACCACGCGCCCGCCGACCTGGAGAGCGAGCGGCACGAGCACCCGTACGAGCTGAAGCGGCGCCCCGAGACGGTGCTCGGCGTCAACCACCGGCAGATGGGTGTCGGCGGGAACGACTCGTGGGGCGCGCCGCCGCTGGACACCTACCTGCTGCACGCCGACCGGCCCTACAACTACGCGTACCGGCTGCGGCCGGCGTGAAGCCGGTGCCCCCGCTCCGGGTGTCGGTCGCGGAGCGGGGGCACGCGGGCCGGCGTGCCGTCACTCGTACATGACGTACTCGGGCTGCGGCCGCAGCGCCAGGACCTCCTTGTGGGTCATCAGGCGGCTGCCCTCGGTGTCCTCGTCGTAGAAGAGCTTGAAGCCGGTGTGCATCCCGCGGGGCAGGTTTCTGACCAGGTCGTTCCAGGTGCCGCGCTTCAGTCCCGGCGAGCCGATGCCGTCGGCGCACTTGATGGCGGCGACGCCGGGCTGCGGGCGGAAGGCGTCCTGGTCCTCGACCACCGAGGTCGCCACCTGGTGGAAGACGAAGGGCTTCTCCGGCAGGTCGTGTTCCCGGACCAGGCCGGAGAGGTAGCGGGCGATCTCGGTGAGTTCGCCGCCGTCCGTACTCCCGTAGGTGTCGCCCGGCTTCTCGCCCGGGCCCATCTCCCACTCGGGGTCCAGCGCGACCCCCACGTCCGGGTGCACCAGCCATTCGCGCAGCGCCTTGACCTCGCCGAGGGCCGGGGCGCGGCCCGGCTGGATGTTCAGGAGCAGCAGCGCGCGGTGCTTGCGTGCCGCCTCGTGGAAGCGGCGGACGGTGTCGGCGGAGGTGCGGGAGCGGTAGGTGCCGTCGGGGCCCGCGCCGGAGTTGGCGACCACGGCCAGGAGTTCCAGGACGGGCAGTGGTTCGCGGTCGTCGGCGGCGTAGGTCTGTGCGAGCTTCTCGATCTCGCGGGCGCGCTGGTCCAGGTCGCCGGTGCCGAGGCGGCCGAGCGCGGCGGCGCCGGGCAGGCCGCAGTAGCCCGCGAGGCGGTGCCGGGGGAACAGCTCCCGGCCGCCGCGCGGCAGCTGGGGCCGCTTCCTGGTCGGCGAGGGCGTGGGGCTGCCCGTCCGGCCGCCGGGGGTGCCCGAGGTCCGGGGCGGCGCCGCGCGGCGCGGTGGCGCGTCGCCGTCCGCCGTCCCTGCGCAGGCGGTGAGGAGGCCGAGGCCGGCCGCGACGGTGGCGGCCAGGGCGCTGCGGCGGCCCGGTGCGGATGCGCTGTCGAGCACGTCGCCTCCGTGTGTCCGTAGGGGTGTCAGGGGTCAGGGTGATCTCTGGTGGGGTGTGTGCCGTTCGCCTTGCCGGGTCTGATCGGGTGAAACTCCACTCGGCACGCTTCCTGACTCCACTCGATCAAGATTGCGCCAACTTCGGTCGCCGGGAGGGGACCGGCCGGACCCGCAGGGTGACCCTCGCGTTGGTAGGCACCGGATGCGTACGCATCCGGGAGGGCTGGGTGCCCCGACCCGCGCGCAGCAGACTCGTGATCACCGCAACGACGAGAGAAGAGCGAGTGATCACCATGAGCGACGCCATCGGGTGGAACGCCGGCTGGAGCACCGCCGTACAGCGCCCCAGCACCGGATTCGACAAGAACTGGGCCGAGGAGGGCTTCGCGGACCAGACGGTACGTCAGGTCGTCCGGGTCACCGGCTCCGGCACGGCGGCCCGCGTCCGCCTCTCCAACCGCTTCGGCAGCGCTCCCCTGGAGGTCGGCGGCGCCACCCTCGCCCGTACGGATCAAGGCGCCGCCGTCCAGGACGGGACGACCCGCCGGCTGACCTTCGCGGGCGCCGGGTCCGTCCGGATCCCCGCGGGCGGCGAAGTCTGGAGCGACGCGGCCGAGCTGCCCGTGGCGCCCTTCGACCAGCTGACGGTGAGCCTGTACTTCGCCCGGCCGACGGGTCCGGCGACCTTCCACGCCCAGGCGTTCACCACCGCCTACCGCGCGGCGGGCGACCAGCTGACCGCCGCCGACCCGGCGGTCTTCACCGAGACCACGGTGTCCTGGTATTTCCTCGCCGACGTCGAGCTGACCGGCGGCCCGGCCCGGCAGGACACCGTGGTGGCGTTCGGCGACTCGATCACCGACGGCTTCGCCTCGACCACCGACGCCGGCCACCGCTACCCGGACGCCCTCGCCGGGCGACTGGCCGCCGAGGGCCGGGCCCGCCCGGTGCTCAACGCCGGGATCGGCGGAAACCTGCTGCTCAACGACGCGCCCTGGTTCGGCGAACGGGCCGGCACGCGCTTCCGGCGGGACGTCCTGGACAAGCCGGGGGTACGGACGGTGATCGTGCTCGTCGGCCTGAACGACATCGGGTTCAGCGAGGTGGACGGGGCCGATTTCCCGACGTACCGGCCGAACCCGAAGCTGTCCGCCGCGCAGCTCATCGACGGTTACCGCGACCTGATCGCGCAGGCGCACGCGGCCGGGGTACGGGTGACCGGCGGAACGATCATGCCGTTCCAGGGCGCCGAGTACCACACCCCGGAAGCCGAGGCCAAGCGCCAAGAGATCAACACCTGGATCCGCACCTCCGGCGCGTTCGACGCGGTCGCCGACTTCGCGGCGGCGCTGGCCGATCCGTCGCGCCCCGAGGCGCTGCTGCCCGCCTACGACAGCGGCGACCACAAGCACCCCAACGACGCCGGGTACCGGGCGATGGCCGCGGCGATCGACCTGGCATCCCTCTGAGCGCGCCGCGGCGCCTTCCCGTCACCTACAGGCGCTCGACGACCCGGAAGCGCTCGGCCACGACCCGGGTGTCGTCGTCGACACGGAAATCCGGGTCGCCGAGCGCCGCGCGCATCTCCGGTCCGTGCCAGTAACTCTCGTGATCGGCCCGCCAGTCCGCCACGGTCTCGTTGCCCTCCCCCTCGTCCACGGCGTGCCGCAGATCCACATCGGCCAGCCGCAGCACCCGTACCTCCGTCACCTCGATGACGGCGACGGGGCGGCCCTCGGAGTCCGGAACCTGATAGCGGTCACCGGCGCGCGGCAGCGGGTCGCCCTCGTGCTCGTAGTCCGCCAGCAGGCCCGTCGTGGTGGTCTTGGCACCGGAGAGAACGGCGGCGACGAGCTGGTCCCGCAGCGGGCCGGGGAAGGCGAACTCAAAGGGCGGCAGGTCTTCGTGGGCAGGCATGCGGCTCATCCTAAGCGGCCGGCTCCGGGAGGCTTTCGGTCGTGGAGCACGGCGGCCGGGTGGATCAGGCGAGTTCGTGCCCGCGTGCCGTCGGCGACTGCGTGGCGCGAGGCGCCTGCCCTTCAGGGACGGTCGTCCTGCCGCCCAGCCACGCGTGCCGTGTGCAGGGCCCAGGCCACCATGGGCAGTTGGAGCGGCAGGCGGCCGTACGCGATGGCCTTGAGGGGCGCGGGGCGGTGCCGCCAGTCACGGGCCATCTTGATGTTGGCGGGGAAGACGGCGGCGAACAGGCCCGCGGCGGCCAGTGCGCCGGCCCGGCGGGTGCGCGGCAGGGCGACCGCGGCGGCCACGGCGAGTTCGGCGGCGCCGCTGGCGTACGTCCAGGTGCGCGGGGAGCCCGGCAGGGCGCGGGGCACGATCGCGTCGAACGGCTTGGGGGTGAGGAAGTGGAGCGCCCCCATGCCGCCGAGCATCCGGGCCATCGTCAGGGCGGATCGGTCGGCGGTGCAGTCGGCGGCTGCCACGGGGCGCTCCCAGGGTCGGTCCGGTGCGGTCGGGGCCGACCTTACCCGTGGGTCAGGTCGGCGGACAGGGGCTGATCACCGTTGGGGGCGAGGTGTGCGTCACGCTGCACCAGAGCCGCGTAACGGCCGTCGGCCGCGAGGAGTTCACCGTGGGTGCCGCGTTCGGCGATCCGGCCGGCGTCGAGGACGACGATCTGGTCGGCGTCGCGAACGGTGGACAGGCGGTGCGCGATGGTGATCGTCGTACGGCCCTTGGAGAGCGCGTCGATGGCCTGCTGCACAGCGTGTTCGGTGCGGGTGTCCAGCGCGCTGGTGGCCTCGTCGAGGACGAGGACGGGCGGGTCGCGCAGGATCGTCCGGGCGATGGCAAGGCGCTGCTTCTCGCCGCCGGAGAAACGGTGGCCGCGTTCGCCCACGAGGGTGTCGTAGCCGTCCGGAAGGCCCGCGATGTGGTCGTGGATCTGTGCCGCGCGGGCGGCGGCTTTCAGTTCCTCGTCGGTGGCGTCCGGTTTGGCGAAGCGGAGGTTGTCGGCGACGGAGGCATGGAAGAGGTACGTCTCCTGGGAGACCACGCCGACGGCGCGGGCGAGGGAGTCGAAGTCCAGGTCGCGGACGTCGGTGCCGTCCAGGGTGACCCGGCCCGCCGTCACGTCGTACAGCCGCGGCACCAGGTAACTCAGGGTGCTCTTGCCGCTGCCGGTCGCGCCGACGACGGCCAGGCTGCTGCCGGCCGGGACGCGCAGGTCGATGTCGCGCAGGGTCGCCGGGGCGGGCGCGGCGCCGGACTCGCGCTCGGGGTTGTCGTACGCGAACGTCACCTGCTCGAAGCGGATCTCGCCGCGCGGTTCGGCCAGGCGTACCGGGTGCTCCGGTTCGGTGATGGTCACCGGCAGGTCGAGGTATTCGAAGATGCGCTGGAAGAGCGCGACGGAGGTCTGCATCTGCACGCCGGTGGACAGCAGCGAGACGGTGGGGCGCAGCAGGCCCTGCTGGAGGGTGACGAAGGCGACGAGGGTGCCGATGGAGAAGGCCGGGCCGCCGAGCTGGAGGACGAGGCCGGCCGACCAGTAGATGACGGCGGGCATGGCGGCCATGACGATGCCGATGGTGGCCATCCGCCAGCGTCCGGCCATGTTGGCGCGGACCTCCAGGCCGACCAGCCGGTCGGACTCGGTGGCGAAGTTCGCGGTGAGGGAGTCGGCGCGGCCCATCGTGCGGCCGAGCAGGATGCCGCTGACCGACAGTGACTCGGTGACCATGGCGGACATCGCGGCCATCTGCTTCTGCCGGGCGGTGGTGATCCGTTTGCGTTCGTTGCCGACCCGGCGGCTTATCCACACGAACAGCGGGAGCAGCAGCAGGGAGACCAGGGTCAGCCGCCAGTCGAGGGCGAGCATGGCGACGACGGTGGCGACCACGGAGGTGAGGTTGGAGACCAGGGAGGTCGCGGTGGAGGTGACGGTGGCCTGCATGCCGCCGATGTCGTTGGCGATGCGGGACTGCACCTCGCCGGTGCGGGTGCGGGTGAAGAACGCCAGCGGCATCCGCTGGAGCTTGGCGTAGACGGCGGTGCGCAGGTCGTGCATGACGCGCTGGCCGACGGTGGTCGAGATCAGGGTCTGCAGGACGCCGAAGACACTGGTCAGCACGGCAGTGACGATCATGCCGGCGGCGAGCAGGGTCAGCAGGCCGGTACGGCCCTGGGGGATCGCCACGTCCAGGACGGCGCGGAGCAGGAACGGCGAGGCGACCGAGACCAGGGAGGAGGCGGCCACCAGCAGGCCGACCGTGGCCAGCCGGCCGCGGTAGGGGCGGAAGAGGGCGAGGATGCGCCGCACCTGGGCCGGCTGGGCCGGGTCCCTGGGCGGCGGGGTCCACTCGGGTTCGTCGGGGCGCATGGGCTCCTTCGGAGGGGTCGCGGGGCCGGGGCCCGTCGAGCATAGTTCATTGTTACCTATATTCACAATGAGCTTGGTCCTGATATCCTCCGGCCATGTCCTCCCCCGATCCCGCCACCGCCGGACCCGGTCCCGTCCTCACCGACCCCGATCTCGCGGAGCAGCTGGTGCGGCTCACCCGCCGGATGCACCGCGCGCAGAAACGGCACATGGAGACGCTCGACATCGCACTGACCCCCGCACAGACCCGGCTGCTGCGCATCGTGGACCACTACCGCGACGGCACACCGCCCCGCATGGCCGACCTGGCCGCGCGCCTGGAGGTGGTGCCGCGGGCCGTGACGACGCTGGTCGACGCGCTGGAGGCGAAGAACGCGGTCCGCCGGGTGCCCGACCCCGCCAACCGCCGCGTCATACGGATCGAGCTGACCGACGCCGGCCGTTCGACGCTGCGCGCGTTGCGCGGCGCGCGCCGGGACGCGGCACACGAAATCCTGGCCCCACTGACCGCCGAACAGCGGGACGTGCTCGGCGGCCTGTTGTCCACCCTGGTGGACGGGACGGCGGCACGCTGCTGAAACACTGAACCGGGCGGCCGCACCGGCGCCGGAGCGCCGCCGGAGCGAGCCCGCGCCGACCGGAGGAGAGTCGTCATGCCCCTGCTGGAACCGAAGCCCGGGACCCTGCGGCCGGCCGCCACCGAAGGCCCGTACCACGACCGGGTCGCCGACCGGCAGGCGTCCGGCACACCGGAACGGCTGCGCGACGACCTGGCCGCGCTGCTCGGCCCCGAGAAGGTGCTGCACACCATCTCCGACCTGGTCAGGTACGCCTCCGACGCCAGCCCGTACCGCTTCGTCCCGCAGGTCGTCGTGCTGGCCGAGGACGTGGACGACATCTCCGCGGTGTTCTCCTACGCGCACGGCCAGGGCCGCGACGTCGTCTTCCGGGCGGCCGGCACCTCGCTCAACGGGCAGGCGCAGGGCGAGGACATCCTCGTCGACGTACGCCGGCACTGGGCAGGCGTCGAGGTGCTGGACGACGGCGCCCGGGCCCGTATCCGGCCCGGCACCACGGTCGTAAGGGCCAACGCCGCGCTCGCCCGGTACGGCCGGCTGCTCGGCCCGGACCCGGCCAGCGCCATCGCCTGCACGCTCGGCGGTGTGGTCGCCAACAACGCCTCCGGCATGACGGCGGGCATCACCCGCAACTCCTACCGGACGCTCGCCTCCGTCACGCTCGTACTGCCCTCCGGCACGATCGTGGACACCGGCCACCCGGCGGCGGACGAGGAACTGGCCCACGCCGAACCCGGACTGTGCCGCGGGCTGCTGGCGCTGAAGGCGGAGATCGAGGCGGACCCGGAGTTGGTGTCCCGCATCCGCGCCAAGTACGAGATCAAGAACACCAACGGCTACCGCCTGGACGCCTTCCTCGACGGCAACACCCCCGTCGAGATCCTGCGCGGGCTGGCGGTGGGCTCCGAAGGCACCCTCGGCTTCATCGCGGAGACCGTCTTCGAGACGCTGCCCCTGAACCGGTACACCTCCACCGCCCTGCTGTTCTTCCCGACGCTGAGCGCCGCCGCGGCGGCCGTACCGCTGTTCAACGAGGCCGGCGCGATCGCCGTGGAGCTGATGGACGGCAACACGCTGCGCGCGTCGGTGCGCGTGTCCGGGGTGCCGGCCGACTGGGCGGAGCTGCCGAAGGCGACCGCCGCGCTGCTGGTCGAGTTCCGCGCGCCCGACGAGGCGGCGCGGGAGGCGCAGGAGGAGGCCGCGCGCAAGGTGCTGGCGGGGCTGGAGCTGGTCGCCCCGGTCGCGTCCGTCACCAATGAGTTCACCCGGGACGCCGGGACCATCTCCGGGTACTGGAAGGCCCGCAAGGCGTTCGTCACCGCGGTCGGCGGCTCCCGCCCGTCCGGCACGACACTGATCACCGAGGACTTCGCCGTACCGCCGTCCCGGCTCGCCGAGGCCTGCACGGCGCTGCTGGAACTCCAGGACAGGCACGGCTTCGACGCGGCGGTGGCGGGCCACGCCGCCCACGGCAACCTGCACTTCCTGCTCGCCTTTGACGCCGCCCGGCCCGCGGACGTGGAGCGCTACGCCGCCTTCATGGACGAGTTCTGCACCCTGACCGTCGAGCGTTTCGACGGCTCGCTGAAGGCCGAGCACGCCACCGGCCGCAACATCGCACCGTTCCTGGAGCTCGAATGGGGCCCGCGCGCGACGGAGTTGATGTGGCGCGTCAAGCAGACCGTCGACCCGCACGGCATCCTGGCCCCGCGCGTCCTGCTCGACCGCGACCCGAAAGCCCATCTGCGCGGCCTGAAGACCATTCCGCGGGTCGAGGCGGTCGCCGACCCCTGCATCGAATGCGGCTTCTGCGAACCGACCTGCCCCAGCCAGGACCTCACCACGACACCGCGGCAGCGCATCGTGCTGCGCCGCGAGATGATGCGCCAGACCCCGGCCTCGCCGGTCACCGGCGCACTGCTGGACTCCTACGGGTACGACGCGGTGGACACCTGCGCGGGCGACTCGACCTGCGCGCTGGCCTGCCCGGTCGGCATCGACACCGGCGCGATGATGAAAGACTTCCGGCACCGGCGGCACTCCCCCATGGAGGAACGCGCCGCGGCCCTGACCGCCCGGCACTTCACGACGGTGGAGCGGTCGGCGCGGCTGGCGGTGGCCGCCGCCGCGAAGATCGGCGACCGGATCGGCACGGGGCGCGCCGACCGGCTGCTGCGCTCCCTGACCGGCGCGGCACGCAAGGCCGTACGCCCCGACCTCGTACCGGAATGGCTGCCGCAGATCCCCGGCGCGGCGGCCCGCCGGCTGCCCGCCACCCGGCGGGTGGGCGCCGCCGCGGTCTACTACCCGGCCTGTGTGAACCGCATCTTCGGCGAACCGGACGGCTTCGACGGCCCGTCCCTGCCCGAGGCGGTCGTGGCGGTGTCCGGGCGCGCCGGAAAGCCGGTGTGGATTCCCGACGACGTGACCGGCACCTGCTGCGCCACCATCTGGCACTCCAAGGGCTACGACGAGGGCAACAGGGTGATGGCCAACCGCATCGTCGAGGCCGCGTGGGGCTGGACGGCGGGCGGGCGGCTGCCGCTGGTGGCGGACGCCTCCTCGTGCACGCTGGGCATCGCCCACGAGGTCGTGCCGTACCTGACCCCCGGCAACCGGGAGCTGCACGCCGAGCTGACCGTCGTCGACTCGGTGGTCTGGGCGGCCGAGGAACTGCTGCCGCACCTGGAGATCCTGCGGACGGTCGGTTCCGCCGTGCTCCACCCGACGTGTTCGATGCGGCACCTGGGTGACGAGGCGCAGCTGCGCGCGGTCGCCGAGGCGTGCGCGGCGGAGGTCGTCGTCCCGGACGACGCGGGCTGCTGCGCCTTCGCGGGCGACCGCGGCATGCTGCACAAGGAGCTGACGGAGGCGGCGACCGCCAAGGAGGCGGCGGAGGTGACGTCCCGGCACTACGACGCGCACCTGTCGGCGAACCGGATGTGCGAGGTGGGGATGGATCACGCGACCGGCGGCCGGGGGTACCACTCGGCGCTGCTCGCTCTGGAGCGGGCGACGCGGACGGAGGGGTGACGGCGGGGGCGCTGCCTCCCGCGGCTCTTCAGTCCGGTGCATGCGGCGGCGCCGCGCTCTTCGCGGTGTGCGGTGGCGGGACACCGCGGGCCGTCTTCGGGCGGGCAGCCGCGTACCGATCCTCCACGGAGGGAATGTCCAAAGGAGCCTGACGTTCCGCCGGTTGCCTCGTCAAGAGCTCCCACAAGCATGTCCGGGAGTTCGGGCAAGAAACGGACTCCCTCCGCCGCCGGTCCACAGCAGGCAGACCCCCGGACCTCCGTACAAAAGATCAGTCCTGGCGGCCCTCTTGTGCAGCGAGCCGCACAAGCGTCAAGGTCCTCTGCGAGGTTCACGCTTCCGCCACGCACCATCCGTTCCCATGGAGGACCGATGAACGAGGCACCATCGCAGAACCACGAGCCCCGCGAGAACGACGGCCACGAGGAGGGGCCCGGTCCCGAAGGGGCCGGGCCCAGCAGACGCTCCGTTCTGTGGACCGCCGGAGCGGCGGGAGCCGGCCTCGGCATCGCCGGGCTGGGCACGGGCAGCGCCGCCGCGGCCGACGCCGACCGGGGAGCGGCGGCAACGGCCGCCTCCGGACCGGCGGAAGCGGCTCCCAAGGGCCGGCACAAGACCATGATCGGCGTACCGTTCGAAAGACGGAGCACGGTACGGATCGGCATCATCGGCCTGGGCAACCGCGGCATGGGCATGCTGCCCCTCTACCTCGCCATCCCGGGCGTACGGGTGGTGGCGCTCTGCGACCCGGTCAAGGAGAAAGCGGCGAAGGCCGCCCAGCTGGTCACCGCGGCCGGACAGCCCGCGCCGGCCGTCTACACCAAGGGCGACGAGGACTTCGAGAACCTGTGCGAGCGCGGTGACCTGGACTACGTCTACATAGCCACCCCGTGGGACTGGCACTTCGAGATGGCCAAGGCCGCGCTGCTGGGCGGCAAGCACGCCGGCGTGGAATGCCCGGTCTCCATGCGCATGGACCAGCTCTGGGAACTGGTCGACCTCTCCGAACGCACCCGCCGCCACTGTATGCAGGTGGAGAACTGCTGCTACGGCCGCAACGAGATGCGCGTCCTGCGGATGGCGCACGCGGGCCGCTTCGGCAAGCTGCTGCACGCCGCCGGCGCGTACAACCACGACCTGCGCCAGCTGATGTTCGACCCGACGTACTACGAGGGCCCGTGGCGGCGGCTGTGGCACACCCGGCTGCGCGGCGACCTCTACCCGACCCACGGTTTCGGGCCGATCGCCAACTACATGGACATCAACCGCGGCGACCGGGTGGTACGGATCTCCAGCTTCGGCACGCCCGCACTGGGACTCGCCGAATACCGGGAGGCGCACATGCCGCCCGGCGACCCGAGCTGGCGGGAGTCGTACATCGAGAGCGACCGCACCTTCAGCCTCATCCAGACCGCCAAGGGCAGGGTGCTGCGACTGGAGCACGACGTGTCCACGCCACACCCGTACAGCCGTATCAACAGCCTCGGCGGCACCAAGGGCGTCTTCGAGGACTACCCGGAGCGGATCTACATCGAACCCGACCAGACCAACGACGAGTGGGGGGACTTCAGCAAGTACGCGGAGTGGGACCACTGGCTGTGGAAGGAGCACTCCAACCCGCCCGGCGGCCACGGCGGCATGGACTACATCATGCTGTACCGGCTCATGCAGTGCTTCCATCTCGGGCTCGTACCGGACTTCGACGTGTACGACGCGGCCGTCTGGAGCGCGCCGGTGCCGCTGAGCCACGCCTCGATCAAGGCGAAGGGCGAACCGCAGGAGATCCCGGACTTCACCCGGGGGCTGTGGCGCAAGCCGCGGCAGGGCGTGGACTCCCCGAAGCCGCAGGAGTGACCGGGCGGGGCCGGGCGGGCCTGACGCCCCGTCCGGCCCCGGCACCACCGGGCGGTTTCAGGCGGCGAGCCGCGCGATGTCCCCCATGACGACGACGGGATGCCGCCGCGGGTCGAGCGTGCGCAGCAGCTCGACCATGCCCGCCTTCGAGATGCTCACGCAGCCGGACGTGCCGTCGCCGTGGTCCAGGTGGAGCCAGATGCCGCCGCCCTTCTTCTGCCCCCGCGGCCGGGTCGGGTCCAGGGGCGTGGTGCCCTTGACCCGGTTGTAGTCGATCGCGATGACGTGGTCGAAGTCGTGCCGGGTCTTCTTCTCCCAGTACGGCGGCGGGGTGAAGGCCGACGAGTGGGTGTACGGCAGTTTCGCGCCCGGGTCGGGCAGTACGCCGCCCGCGTCGGAGAGGCCGAAGACGCCGACCGGGCTGCGCAGGTCGTCCTCGTGGTGGTCGGCGGTCCAGCCCTTCCTGCCGTTGTGCGCGGGCCAGGTCGCGGTGCGCTGCCACCCCTTGGCGGCCTTATCGTAGAGGGCCAGCGTGGCGTCGGGCGAGTCGGCGCCCTTGCCGTACACGGCCACGACCTGCCGGGTGTCCCGGGGGATGCGCGAGCGCAGCTTCGCGCCCACGCCCGGGATGTTCTTCGCGTATCCGGCAGCCTCGGCCGTGCGGCCGCCGCTGCCCTTGCTGTTGTCCTTCGCCGATCCGCCGCTCGCGCCGCAGCCCGCCAGGAGGATCAAGCCCACCATGGCCGGCGCCGCCCTTCGTACCATGCAGCACGCAGTTCGCATGGCTCCCATGGTCGCACCCCGAGGGCGCGTACGGGCCGTACGACAGCGTCCCGTTGTGTGCGCCCCGCGCGGAAAACCGGTTGAACCGGGGTGCCGTGACGCGCCAGTCTTCCATGGCTCCCCCGAAGCCGCGTCCTTCCTTCCGCCCGCGCGCTTGCACGGCGACCGGCACCGGCCCGCCATTCCTCGGGCCGGTCACCGGGCCTTCCGGCCGGCACTCGGCCACGTCCAGCTCCGAAACGCCGCCATCCGACCGAACTTTGGACATCATGCACATTCGCGATCTTCCCCATGCCGACCCAGGGGTCCCGGACGTCCGCTCCGGCGGCCGATTGCTCCGTTGGCTGTACCGGCAGCAGCTCGGCGGACAGACCAAGGCACTGTGCTGGGGGCTGGTGCACACCGGTGGCGTGGCGTCCTTCCCCGTCCCCGTGGGCCTCGCGGTGCAGGCCGTCGTGGACCGTTCCGGCTCCCGGCTGCTGCTCGCCGGCGGGCTGTTGCTGCTGCTCGGCGCCCTGGTCGCGGTCGGCGACGTGATGCTGCACCGCGCCGCGATCACCAACTGGATCACCTCGGTGGCCCGTCTCCAGCAACTGCTGGCACGCAAGACCACGGAGCTGGGGTCGGCCATGACCCGGCGGGTCGCCGCCGGTGAGATCGTGGCCGTGAGCACCGCCGACCTGGAGAAGATCGGCTGGTTCGTCGAGGCCGTCTCCCGGTTCGGGGCCGCGGCCCTGACCTCCGTCGGCGTCTGCGTGGCCCTGGTGGTCTACCAGCCCGTGCTGGGCGTGGTCGTGGCGGTCGGCGTGCCCGTACTGGCACTGGCCGTACTGCCGCTGCTGCCGCCCGCGACCCGCCGCGCCGACGAGCAGCGCGAGAAAGCGGGCCGGGCGACCGAACTGGCCTCCGACACCGTCGCCGGCCTGCGCGTCCTGCGCGGCATCGGCGGCGAGGAACTCTTCCTCGGCCGCTACCGGCGCGCCTCCCAGGACGTCCGCCGGGCCGCCGTACGCAGCGCCCGCATGTGGTCCCTGATCTCCGCGGTCCAGGTCGCGCTGCCCGGACTGCTGCTGATCGCGGTGGTCTGGTACGGGACCGGGCTCGCGCTCGACGGCCGGATCGGGGTCGGCGAACTGGTGACCGTGTACAGCGCGGTGACGTTCCTGCTGTACCCCCTCAGGCACTTCGAAGAGATCGCTCAGGCCTACTCCTTCTCCAAGCCCTCGGCCACCCGCACCGCACGCGTTCTCGCGCTGAGCCGGCCCGCCGACGGGCGGATCACCGGGGCCGGAGCACTCGGCGGCGACCTGTACGACCCGGTCACCGGGCTGTGCGCACCGAGCGGGCAGCTCACCGCCGTGGTCTGCGGCGACCCGGACGCGGCGGGACGGCTCGCCGACCGGCTCGGCGGCCACCCCGCCGACACGCCGGACGGCACCCCGTCGGTCCTGCTCGGCGGCACCGCGCTGGACGACGTACCGCGCGACTTTGCCCGTACCGCCGTCCTCGTCCAGGACAAGGACCCCATCCTGCTCTCCGGAACGCTCGGCGAACTGCTGGACATCCCGTCCGCCGGATCCGTACGGGCCGAGGACGCGCTGACGGCGGCACAGTGCGGCGACGTGCTGACCGCGCTGGCGCAGAACTCGGCCGACGACTCCGGCGACCCGATGCGCACCCACATCACCGAGCGCGGCCGGTCCCTGTCGGGCGGGCAGCGGCAGCGGCTGGCACTGGCCAGGTCGCTGGTCACGGACCCCGAGGTGCTGGTCCTGGACGAGCCGACCAGCGCCGTCGACTCGCACACCGAGGCCCGTATCGCGGACGGGCTGCGCGCCCTGCGGACGGGCCGCACGACCGTGGTCCTGACCTCCAGCCCGCTGCTGCTGGACCGCGCCGAACGGGTGGTCTTCCTCGGCCCGGACGGGGTCGCGGGCACCGGCACCCACCGTGAACTCCTGCACACCGACCCCGCCTACCGGGCCGTGGTGACCCGGGAGACCGAAGACGAACCCGAGCCGGCGGCCGCGTCCGTGGCCGGCCCGGCAACGGCCGGCCGGCGTTTCGCCCGTACCGGCACCGACCGGATCGACCACATCGAGGAGAGCGCATGATCGGCCTGGCGCCACCGGAGCACGATCCGGACGCCCCGCGGACGGCCACGACCCTGCCGGTCGGCTCGCCCGCGACCGTACGCGCGTACGTCGGCGGGCTGATCCGCCGGCACCGGCGGGCCTTCGTCCTGCTGGTGACCGTGAACGCCGTCGCCGTGCTCGCCTCCATGGCCGGCCCGTACCTGCTCGGCGGTGTGGTGGAGGACCTGGGCGACGGCGCCCGCGACCTCCACCTGACACGCGTTGTCGGCCTGTTCGTCCTCGCGCTCGCCGTCCAGACCGTGTTCGTACGTCTGGTACGGCTGCGCGGCGCGATGCTCGGCGAACGGATGCTGGCGGATCTGCGCGAGGACTTCCTCGTACGGTCCGTGGCCCTGCCGCCGGGCGTACTGGAACGGGCCGGGACCGGCGATCTGCTGTCCCGCATCACCACGGACATCGACCGGCTGTCCAACGCGATGCGCGAGGCCGTGCCGCAGCTGTCGATCGGCGTGGTCTGGATCGCGCTGCTGCTCGGCGGCATGACCGTCACCGCTCCCCCGCTGGCCCTTTCCGTCCTCGTCGGCCTGCCCGTCCTGCTCGTCGGCTGCCGCTGGTACTTCAAGCGGGCCCCGCACGCCTACCGCTCCGAGGCGGCCGGATACGCCGCCGTCTCGGCGGCGCTGACCGAATCGGTGGACGCGGGCCGGACCATCGAGGCGCACCGGCTCGGCGAACGCCGCATCAAGCTGTCCGAACGCCGGATCCGCGAATGGACCCGATGGGAGCGCTACACCCTCTACCTGCGCTCCGTGCTCTTCCCGGTCGTCAACGTCACGCATGTGCTGATCCTGGGCTCGGTGCTGCTGCTCGGCGGCCTGTTCGTGCTGCGCGGCTGGCTCACGCCGGGGCAGCTGACGACCGGCGCGCTGCTCGCGCAGATGATGAGCGAGCCCGTGTCGATGATCCTGCGCTGGTACGACGAACTCCAGATCGCCCAGGTCTCCATCGCGCGGCTGGTGGGCGTACGGGAGATCGAGCCGCACGCCGCCGACGAACGGGCGGAGCCGGCGGGACGGGACGTACGGGCGGACAACGTACGGTTCGGCTACCGCGCCGGCGTCGACGTCCTGCACGAGGTCTCGCTGCGGGTACGCCCGGGGACGCGGATGGCGCTGGTCGGGCCGTCCGGCGCGGGCAAGTCGACGCTCGGACGGCTGCTCGCCGGGATCTACGCCCCGCGCACCGGCGAGATCACACTCGGCGGCACCGAACTGTCCCGGATGCCGGCGGAGCGGGTACGGGAACATGTGGCACTGGTCAACCAGGAGCACCACGTCTTCGTCGGCTCACTGCGCGACAACCTGCTGCTGGCCCGTACGGACGCCGAGGACGCCGAACTGTGGGCCGCGCTCGGCGCGGTCGACGCGGACGACTGGGCGCGGGCGCTCGACGGCGGCCTGAACACCGAGGTCGGCTCGGGCGGCCACCCCCTCACCCCCGCACAGGCCCAGCAGATCGCACTGGCCCGGCTGGTGCTGGCCGACCCGCACACGCTCGTCCTCGACGAGGCGACCTCGCTGCTGGACCCCCGCGCGGCCCGGCACCTGGAACGCTCACTGGGCCGGGTGCTGGACGGCCGTACGGTCGTCGCGATCGCCCACCGGCTGCACACCGCGCACGACGCGGATGTGATCGCGGTGGTCGAGGAGGGCCGGATCAGCGAGCTGGGCAGCCATCATGAGCTGGTCGCGGCGGACGGGGCTTATGCGGCGTTGTGGAGGTCGTGGCACGGATAGCACGAGGGGGCCTGGTGGGGGGCAGCTGCTTGGGCGGGCGCGCGGGGGGTCGTACGGGCTGCGGTACGGGCCGTCGTACGGCGGCGGGGGGCGCCCGCAGTCCTCGTCCCCCCGCGACACCGTCAGATGTACCCCAAGGCCCCCAGCCCCCCGATCCCGCCCAGCAGCATGAACGCGGGCATCAGTACCTTCAGCTCCACCCAGCTTCCGGCGCGGAACCGCATCGCCTTCGGGGGGCCGAGCGGGTACCAGCGCTTGCGGCCGATCGGGATGGGCCACAGGATCGGGCAGCCCGAGACGGTCAGCGCGTCGCCGATGTCGTGGACCAGCGCGCCCAGCACGATCGGCAGGCCCAGCCACAGGTACTCCTGGCCGGGCTCGGTGAACAGCCAGCCCGCGCCGTTGCCCGGCTGGTCCAGGACTCCGGCGAGGATCCAGGCCGTCGCGGCGCCCAGCAGCCACACCAGGACGTCGCTGGAGACCCGGGCCGCCCGCCACAGCAGTCCCTCGATCGCCAGCACCATGTGGACGAAGAGGATGCCGAGCACCGCCCAGCGGCCGCCCGTGACCGCCAGCAGGGACATGCCGCCGCCGACCAGGACCGCCCACACCCACGTATGAGTGAGGGTGCGGTGTCCGCCGTTGCGGTTCGAGTCACCGCGCATCTTCGTGGCCTTGTAGACCGCGTGCGAGATGCTGTCGACGACGCCGCACACCGACCGTGAGAGCGGTCCGAAGGCGCGCGATATCGTGGCCGACTTGTGGTCCAGGTCGGGGGCGAGCGCCGCACCGGCGCTGATCAGCGCGCCGACGACGAGTACCGGCCAGGGCATCGGATACCCCGCGGCCGCCGTCGCCGCGCCCACCCCCAGCCAGGCCGCAGCGCCGGACAGCGAGTGCGCCGGTCCCATCATGGTCGTTCCCCATCCCCGGATCGTTCTGGACTCAAAGCTCGGATGCCCGGTTTCTGACGCCGGGTCGGCGACACAGCGTAGCGTCAGATGATCTAGGTCTGACCCGCCGGTTGTCCGATCCGGACCAGGGGAAGGCAGTATGGGGGCGTGACCCTCATCGATCATCTCCCGAACGACGCCGACCCCGATGCCCTCTTCGAAGCCTTTTCGAGCTGGGCCGAACAGCAGGGCATCGCGCTCTACCCTGCCCAGGAGGAGGCGCTGATCGAGGTGGTCTCGGGGGCGAACGTCATCCTGTCCACCCCCACCGGCTCCGGAAAGAGCCTGGTCGCGGCCGGTGCGCACTTCACCGCCCTCGCCCATGACCAGGTCACCTTCTACACCGCGCCGATCAAGGCCCTGGTGTCGGAGAAGTTCTTCGACCTGTGCAAGCTCTTCGGCACCGAGAACGTCGGCATGCTCACCGGCGACGCCTCCGTCAACGCGGACGCGCCGGTCATCTGCTGCACGGCCGAGGTGCTCGCCTCCATAGCGCTGCGGGACGGCAAGGACGCCGACATCGGTCAGGTCGTCATGGACGAGTTCCACTTCTACGCCGAGCCGGACCGGGGCTGGGCCTGGCAGATCCCGCTGCTGGAACTGCCGCAGGCGCAGTTCGTGCTGATGTCGGCGACGCTCGGCGACATGACGCGGTTCGAGGAGGACCTGACCCGGCGCACCGGCAAGCCGACCTCGGTCGTACGGTCCGCGACCCGGCCCGTACCGCTGTCGTACGAATACCGGGCGACCCCGATGACGGAGACGCTGACCGAGCTGCTGGAGACGCGGCAGGCCCCGGTCTACATCGTGCACTTCACGCAGGCCGCGGCCGTGGAGCGGGCGCAGGCGCTGATGAGCATCAACATGTGCACCCGTGAGGAGAAGGACCAGATCGCGGCGCTGATCGGGAACTTCCGGTTCACGACCAAGTTCGGACGCAATCTGTCCCGTTATGTCCGGCATGGTATCGGTGTCCACCACGCCGGCATGCTGCCCAAGTACCGCCGGCTCGTCGAGAAGCTCGCCCAGGCGGGCCTGCTCAAGGTCATCTGCGGTACGGACACGCTCGGCGTCGGCGTCAACGTCCCCATCCGTACCGTGCTGTTCACCGCCCTGACCAAGTACGACGGGACCCGGGTACGGACGCTGCGGGCCCGGGAATTCCACCAGATCGCGGGGCGCGCGGGCCGCGCCGGATTCGACACCGCCGGCTTCGTCGTCGCACAGGCGCCCGAGCACGTCGTGGAGAACGAGAAGGCGCTCGCCAAGGCCGGCGACGACCCCAAGAAGCGCCGCAAGGTCGTACGCAAGAAGGCGCCGGAGGGCTTCGTCAACTGGGGCCAGAACACCTTCGAGAAGCTGATCGCCGCCGAGCCGGAGCCGCTGACCTCCCGCTTCCGGGTCACCCACGCCATGCTGCTGTCCGTGATCGCGCGGCCCGGCAACGCCTTCGAGGCGATGCGCAAGCTGCTGGAGGACAACCACGAGCCGCGCCGCAACCAGCTGCGGCACATCCGCCGCGCCATCGCCATCTACCGCTCGCTGCTGGACGGCGGCATCGTCGAGCGCCTCGCCGAACCGGACGCGGAGGGACGGATCGTCCGCCTGACCGTCGACCTCCAGCAGGACTTCGCGCTCAACCAGCCGCTGTCCACCTTCGCGCTGGCCGCGTTCGACCTGCTGGACCCGGAGTCGCCCTCCTACGCGCTGGACATGGTCTCGGTGGTGGAGTCCACCCTCGACGACCCGCGGCAGATCCTCGCGGCCCAGCAGAACAAGGCCAAGGGCGAGGCGGTGGCCCAGATGAAGGCCGACGGCGTCGAATACGAGGACCGCATGGAGCGCCTCATGGACGTCGAGTACCCCAAGCCGCTGGAGGAGCTGCTCTCGCACGCGTACAACCTCTACCGCAAGAGCCACCCGTGGGTCGGCGACCACCCGCTGTCGCCGAAGTCGGTCATCCGCGACATGTACGAGCGGGCGATGACCTTCACCGAGTTCACCTCGTTCTACGAGCTCGCGCGCACCGAGGGCATCGTCCTGCGCTATCTCGCGAGCGCCTACAAAGCACTCGACCACACCGTGCCGGACGATCTGAAGTCCGAGGACTTCGAGGACATCATCGCCTGGCTGGGTGAAATGGTCCGCCAGGTGGACTCCAGCCTGCTGGACGAGTGGGAGCAGCTGGCCAACCCGGCGGAGGAGACCGCCGAGCAGGCCGCCGAGCGGGCCGACCAGGTCAAGCCGGTCACCGCGAACGCCCGCGCGTTCCGGGTGCTGGTACGCAACGCCCTCTTCCGGCGGGTCGAGCTGGCCGCGCTGGACAAGGTCGGGGAGCTCGGCGAGATGGACGCCGAGTCCGGCTGGGACGCGGACGCCTGGGGCGAGGCGATGGACGCGTACTGGGACGAGTACGACGAGCTGGGCACCGGTCCGGATGCGCGGGGCCCCAAGCTGCTGCAGATTCAGGAGGAACCCGAGCACGGGCTGTGGAAGGTACGGCAGACTTTCGCCGACCCCAACGGCGATCACGACTGGGGCATCTCCGCGGAGGTGGACCTGGCGGCCTCCGACGAGGAGGGGCGCGCGGTCGTGCGCGTCACCGCCGTGGGACAGCTGTGACCGGATGCCGCGCCCCACGAGGGGCGCGACGCCCGACAAGGGCGTCGACACACCCGACGGAGGACGTACGGCCATGACCAATCCCGCCGAGCGCCTGGTGGATCTGCTGGACCTGGAGCAGATCGAGGTGAACATCTTCCGCGGCCGCAGCCCGCGGGAAAGCCTCCAGCGCGTCTTCGGCGGGCAGGTGGCCGGACAGGCGCTGGTCGCGGCCGGCCGCACCACGGAGGGCGACCGGCCCGTGCACTCGCTGCACGCGTACTTCCTGCGCCCGGGTCGGCCCGGGGTGCCGATCGTGTACCAGGTGGAGCGGGTACGGGACGGCCGCTCCTTCACCACGCGCCGCGTGGTCGCCGTCCAGCAGGGACGCACGATCTTCAACCTGACCGCCTCCTTCCACCGGCCCGAACCGGGCTTCGAACACCAGCTGCCGATGCGCCGTGTGGTGCCCGCCCCCGAGGAACTGCCGACCGTCGCGGAGGAGGTGCGCGAGCACCTGGGCGGGCTGCCCGAAGCGCTGGAGCGGATGGCCCGCCGACAGCCCTTCGACATCCGCTACGTCGACCGGCTGCGCTGGAAGCCGGAGGAGATCGAGGGCGCGGAGCCGCGCAGCGCGGTCTGGATGCGCGCGGTCGGCCCCCTGGACGAGGACCCGCTGATCCACACCTGCGCGCTGACCTACGCCAGCGACATGACCCTGCTGGACGCCGTCCGCATCCCGATCGAACCGCTCTGGGGCCCGCGCGGCTTCGACATGGCCTCCCTCGACCACGCGATGTGGTTCCACCGCCCCTTCCGCGCCGACGAGTGGTTCCTCTACGACCAGGAGTCCCCCATCGCCACCGGTGGCCGCGGCCTGGCCCGCGGCCGCATCTACGACCGCGCGGGCAATCTCCTCGTCTCCGTCGTCCAGGAAGGCCTCCTCCGCCCCCACACCAAGGACCACAGCCTGGAACGCCCGTACGAGGAAGAGGCGGGGGCGTAGAGGGGCTGGGTCTGGGCCCGGGCCGGCCGGTGATGCGGTAGCGGGCTCCCTCACGGTCCGACCAACCGATCAGCCGACCAGGCCGTCTGTCGTTTCGGTGGCCCGCCCTCCTCCGCGCGATATCGCAGCCCACTCTGTGTTCTCTGTGCGAACTCCATATCTTTCTTCGCACCTCTCTCCGTATCTTTGCGTCATGGACCGCATGAAGGTGGCCGTCGTTCAGGCAGGGTCTCCGCTGTTCGATACGGGCGAGGCATTGGCAAAGGCGCAGCGGCTCATCACCGCGGCCACGCGGGAGGGCGCTGAGCTCGTCGTTCTGCCGGAGGCGTTCATCGGCGGCTACCCCAAGGGCCTGGACTTCGGGGTGACCGTGGGGTCCCGGTCCGCACCCGGGCGTGAGGAGTTCCGCCGCTACTGGGACGGGGCGATCGACGTACCCGGTCCCGCCACCGAGGCGCTGGGAGCGCTGACCCGTGAGCTGGGGTGCCATGCCGTGGTCGGGGCGGTCGAGCGCAGCGGCCACACCCTGTACTGCGTGGCGCTGTTCTTCGGGCCGGACGGGCTGCTGGGCAAGCACCGGAAGCTGATGCCCACCGGTTCCGAGCGGCTGATCTGGGGCCTCGGCGACGGCTCCACGATGCCGGTGATCGAGACCGGCCGGGCTCGCCTGGGCTCGGCCATCTGCTGGGAGAATTACATGCCGCTGTTCCGCACGGCGATGTACACCGAGAACGTCGGCATCTGGTGCGCGCCCACAGTGGACGACCGGGTGAGCTGGCAGGCAACGATGCAGCACATCGCCTTGGAGGGCCGGTGCTTCGTGCTCAGCGCCTGCCAGTATCTGACGCGCGCGGACCTGCCGGTGGATGTACACCCGGTACAGGGCGACGAGGCCGGCACTGTGCTGATCGGTGGAGGCAGTGTCATCGTCTCCCCGCTCGGGGAGGTGCTGGCCGGACCGCTGCGGGACGGCGAGGGCACCCTCACCGCCGAGCTGGATCTCGACGAACTCGCCCGGGCACGCTTCGACCTGGATGTGACGGGGCACTACTCCCGGCCGGACATCTTCACGCTCCACGTCGACGAACGTGCGAAGCAAGGCGTCGTCCTGAGCGATCGCGAGGGTCAGCGCCCTGGTTCGCTTCCGGGGCGGTAGAGCAGGCGGTCACGGCTCCATGCGGGGTTGTCGTGCCCAATCGTTACGCGGTGGGTAACGAGAGTAACCAACCCGAATCCCGAGAGCCGCAACCCGGCTTCGGCCCATCCGACAGCGGGCCGCGGCCACCGCCCCGGCCCCAGCCACCGCCACCGACACCCGCCACGAGCCCTCAGGCGGCTGAGCAGACATCTCCGCCAGCGCCAGCGCGGTGCCGGTGCCGGGTGCGTCAAAACCCGGCACAGGGGTGGCTATGTCAGCTATCGACCCACCCCGCACCTTTCTCAGCCGTCCAGCCATTCCGGCGGGCCCCCGGAATCGCAGAAACCCCTCTTGAGTCGACATAGCGACGAGCTGCCACGCTGCTCCAGCATTACTCCGCGCTGGCGCCTGGCACGGCGCCGCGTCCAGCCCGTAACCAGCCCGCCCCCGGACGTGGTGGCCAGGACCACCGGGTAGCAGCAGTGACGGGGATCTCCGGCAGATGAACCCCTAAGACGCCATTTCAGTTGGTGTGATCTTGCGGGAGTCTGGGGTGATGACTGCTGCGCTTGTCGAGCGGATGGCGCCGGAAGACCTGTGGGAGTTGTTGC